>CAYLYL010000037.1:0-8265 GCA_964388095.1 uncultured Candidatus Saccharibacteria bacterium
GATAAAAATTCTCAGCGTATAAGAGCGGCGGCTGTGATCTTAGAGCAAGGAAAAGTTGTGCTGATGCATCGCAACAAATTCGGGCGGGAGTATTACTGTTTTTGGGCGGGGGAGTTGAAGAAGGGGAGGAGCCGGCTGAAGCGGCGGTTCGGGAAGTGGATGAGGAAACTTCCTTGATAGTTCAAACAGAGAAACTGCTGTACCGTATTATTTACGACAACAGGAACGAAGAACATTTCTATTTATGCCGTTATCTATCCGGCGATATCGCGCTGCGTTTTGATTCTATTGAAGCCCGGAAAATGGAACAACAAGAGAATTTTTACCGTCCGGACTGGTATCGGATAGCTGATCTCTCAGAGATGTCGGTATATCCTCTGGAGATCCGCGATAGAATCTTGAAGGATCGGCTGAATGGTTTTTCCGATACTCCACGGGAAATTCATTTGAAGATCGATCAATTAAGAAATGAATAATAATATCCAGCTCTGTATCGGGAGACCTTCGCATATTCCTGCCGGTGAAGGACTGTTTATCTTTCCGGGTTTTGGGAAACAAAATATGTTACTCAAATACGGTGTCAGTCATTTGAAACATCAGCTTATAAACAGGTTTATCTGTTTTATGACCTTGAATATGTTAAAATAAAGGGTAATAAATTGTTGTTATGGATCCTGCCGAATTTCGCGACCCGGAAATAATACTTGAGTCACTAACCGCTTTTTTTGTGGTATTAGTAACGGCTCTGATATTTTCGGCTTTGTTTAGGCGGTTTAAAGTGCCTTGGGCGGTAGCTTTGATCCTGGGCGGTATTGCTCTCGGTCCGCAGGGGCTGGGTTGGTTTGAACCGGGCGAGTCATTACTGTTCATGGCCGAGATCGGAGTAATATTTCTGATGTTCATTGCCGGAATGGAGACCAAGATCTCTTCCATAAAAGAGGTTTGGTGGGAGGCCTTCTTTGTGGGTACTATTTCCGGATTAGTGCCGGCTTTGGTTGGTTTGTTGATCGGAATATTTTTTGATCTCGGTATTGAGGCGGCCTTGCTTTTAGCTATTATTTTTATGAGCTCTTCTTTTGCAGTGGTAATACCGACGCTGGAAGCGCGAGGTGTTATACATTATCGACTGGGAAAGATCATCGTGGCCTCCACCATGTTGCAAGATATTGCCAGCTTGATCATTTTGGCAATATTTCTGCAATTTATCTCGCCCGAGGAAACCCCGGTTTCTTTTCCGGTGTTAATGATCATAGTTGCGGCAGTGTTTGCTGCCGGATATAAATTAAAACGATATGTTCCCCGTTTTCGTAAATGGTTACAGGAGCAAAAAAAGAAGACCTCGAATCGATATCGTTTCGAGAGAGAGTTACGAATGGCGGTGGCGGTGCTTATCGGCGCCTCGGTAGTGTTTGAGTTCTTCCGTATGGAAACCATTGTCGGCGCCTTTTTTGCCGGCTTATTATTATCTGAAGTTATCAGCAGCAAAGTATTGGAGAACAAGATCCATGTTCTGGGTTACGGTATTTTTATCCCGGTGTTTTTTGTTACTATCGGAGGTTGGACCAATGTAAGTTTGTTGGTAGAGGAAGCCTCCAAGATCTGGCCGTTGGTGTTTGCGATCATTTTAGGCTCGGCGCTCACCAAATTTGCTTCCGGTTTTCTTGCTTCTCGCTGGTTGTCGCTGTCCACTTATCAAAGCTCTTTAGTGGGTGTCACCAGTGTACCGCAGCTTATTACCACTTTGGCGGTAGTGTTGGTCGGGCAGGGGTTGGGTATTCTTGATGAGCAACTAAGTACCGCTATAATAATGTTGAGCATAGTAACCACGTTGGTCAGTCCGATGATCACTGGTCATTTATTACGAAGTAAACCGGATAACTGCCTTAAAGAGGGGTTGGAAGTTAAGTAAGTATTATGGATACAACTTTCATTTGGTTAATAATATTCGTATTATCTCTAGCCGCTTTAGTGAAAGGGGCGGATTGGTTGTTGCGTTCCTCGGAAAAGATCGGACTGGCAATTGGATTGTCGCCTTTTGTTATTGGAGTGTTGGTTGTCAGTCTGGGTACTTCTTTTCCGGAGTTGGTGGCGGCGTTTTTTGCTTCTTTTCGCGGGGTGGCTGAATTCGCGCCGGCTAACGCGGTTGGTTCCAACGTGGCCAATATTTTGTTGGTGGTCGGTGTTACCGCGTTATTGTCAAAGAAGATCAGAATAACCAGGGAATTAATAGATGTTGAATTGCCGCTTTTGGCTATCGGGACAGTTATCTTTTTAGGAGTTGCCTGGAACGGTCAGATCATCTTTTGGGAGGCCGCTTTAATGGTCTTGGTTTATGTGATTTATCTTTTTTATATCTTCATTTATCAGGACGGTTCATCTGATACGGACAGCGATCACGATAGTGAAGAAGGTCGTTTAGTACCGTCACGTTTTAAACAACGAGGATATGAAGACGAAAATGGTAAGACCTTGCCTCAAGTTAGTTTAACCGATCTGGCTTCGTTTTTTCTGGGAGCATTATTTCTGGTACTGGGTTCACATTATTTGGTTGATTCGGTACAGATCTTGGGTGATGAGTTCAGGTTATTAGATGTTGGCGGGATAACTATTATCGGTGTGGCTATCGGTACTTCTTTGCCGGAATTACTGGTATCGGTCAAGGCGGCAGTTAATCACAACTCTGAGATGGCCTTGGGCAATATTTTCGGTTCCAATGCATTCAATATGCTTATGGTAGTAGGTTTGCCGGGGTTGTTCTTTGGTGCTGAGCTGGATACTACCACTTTGGAGGTAGGGTTGCCGGCTTTGGCTGCAGTAACTCTGTTGTTTGTAATTACCGGTATTTCACAGCGAATCCATATGTGGGAAGGGGCGTTCTTTTTAATGCTTTACATTCTCTTTATCTCAATGCTTTTGGGAGTATCTTGATCCGGGTTTTAAAACAAAAAACGAGCTCCTAGCTCGTTTTTTGTTCATTAGTTCAAGGTTTTGTCGGTTGATCAGGATAAAATATCACTACCCAGTGCGCGCTCGGTTAGTTTCTTGAGTTTTTCACTGCTTACCGTGTCGGATCCGGTAATGTCGGGAATTGAGGTGACGGCCGGCAGGGCTCCTCGTACCAGTTTTGCATAATCTTCTTGCGGGATGCGGTTCAGTACCGAACTGGTCACAAAAATTATAGCATAATCCTGAGGTTCGTTATCGGGTTTTTTCAGCTCTTTGATCAGGTCACGAGCAGTCTCTCCGTCGTTGGCCTCAAACACTTCCGCTCCCAGTGCTTTAAAACCACTGATCATTTCTTTGGGTCCAAGTACCGCGATCTTGTGTTTGCTTTCGCTCATAGTTTATCTGTTTTTATTGCAATTAATCAAAAAGCTCTCTCAAAGTTTTTCTTATTTCGTATTCACTCAATCCGGTTTGTTTACCGACCAGAACGGTTCTTATTAATTGTACGTTGTTTTTTCTAGCCTGAAAGTAAGCGAACAGGGGAGCAGGTGAGAAAATATTTCTGCTTTCTTCACGTAAGAAGCGATTGAGATATTCATCACAAGCTTTTTCCAGGTGGATAAAAGTCCCGTCTTGGCGATAATTTTCTATCGCCTCTTTCCAGTACTCGGCATTGGGTCCCATCCGAGGGAGTTTTTCCAGGATCTTTTCCGGGGTTTCCAGATCGGACAGGCGCCAGGTTCCGCCCGGGATGAATACCGGCAACGGCGCTTCATCGATCTCGCCGCTGGAATGGGCTCGTAAATTGGCCTGTAAATTATAGATATCTATCAACAAGGCGGTGTACTTTTGAGCAAAACGATCTTTTAATTTATCGGCTATTTCCTTGGCGGTTAACAAGTAGTAACGGTTGGCAGCCACCGCAATATCCGATATCTCTTTATATTTGGCAGCTTCTTGGCGAGCCTGTTCCAGGTGCGGATGAAGGTGGGCCAGACGGTTGTTTTGAAAATGTTCCAACAGCTTTCTTGGCGGGTATTTGGCGGATTCAAAGCACTTGGCCAGTATCTCTTCTTCGGACAGTCCCCGGATATCTCCTTTAATGATAGCTTGGAGATTATAAAAGTCGTATTTTAACCACAGGATATCTAAAAGTTCCGGCTGCGGTGCTATGTCGGTAAGCAGTTTTTTGGTATCAGCTACCGCTTTTTCTAATGCGTCAGACAACTCAGACGGTTGCCGTCTGGCGATGTACGGAGCCAGAAAAGTTTCGTGTAGCGCTTGAAAACTGGCATTCAGATCTTCTCCGGCCAAGATCATCTCCAGCTGGTCATTGGATAACAGGCCCTTTTTAAGCGCTGTTGATCGGGTTCCGGCATAAATGTAGCGACTGGCCATACTTGTACTTTGTTAGATCTGATAGGTGATCAGGGGTTTATATGCACCGGTTGGTGCAGTTACTTGATGTGATCAATCGGCAAACAGAACTTTAGCTATCTCGGTTTCTTCCCGGCTTTGTAAGGTTTGCAACAGGGAATGGAATCGAAAGTCGTAAAAGAAATCCTCACCTTCCACTATCAGGCCGCTGTTGATATTCTCATCATCTATTATTTTTTGGAACGGAAGTTGGGAATTCTTAACCGCTTGCTCGGTTTCCGCTCGGCGTGAGGCGGCTGTTTTGATCCGGGCCCGCTTTGCTTCTTCCGCTGTTATCTTATGCAACAGATCGGTTAATAACTTGCTGTATTTATCACCGGGCAACTTATTTAATTCTTCTTCGGCATCACGGAAAACGGCATCAAGATAGCTGCGCTTTAATTTCTCACGCTCTTTCTTCACCTGGGCCTCGGCGTTTGTTCTGATGCGGTCCTCGTTGCGTTTTTTTAGTGCTTCGGTCTCTTGTTCGTATTGCTCCAGCTTTGCTCGCTTGGCTTCTTCCAGCTCTTTGTTGATACCGGACACGACCTGTTCGGCTTCTTTGGTGATGGCACGGCTGCGTTTTTCTCCGTCCGAGATTATTTTTTCGGTAATAGCTTGTAATGACATAATTTCAGCTAATAACTAATATTGGCTCTTGTCCCGCACTAAATTAATTTTGCACCCCTCGTGTTATAAATAAATTGTGATCTATGTCAACGATAATTTTTAACATTAATAGGGTGGAAAACTAATTTAGTGCGGGACCGGGAACGACCGAATTTAACGGCCGTTCCTTATAACAGCCGGTTTACATTGCGGTCAATAAGATAAAGCTCATCAACAGACCGAAGATAGCCCAGGTTTCTACCATAGCCGACAGGATGATCGCTTGAGCGGTCAAAGACTCGTTCTGAGCTATTAAAGACATACCGGTGGCAGACACAGAACCCTGATAGATACCTGACAGAATACCGGCCAAACCGATCGGCATTCCGACCATCAGATATTGAAATCCTTCTGCTACCGAAATGACTTCTTCGCCTTCTCCGCCCATCAAGCCGGCGAAGTTAAGAATCAAGAAAGCGCCTACCAGTCCGTAAACACCCTGTGATCCCGGCAAGGCCTGGATCAAAATAACCCTACCAAAAAGTTCCGGACGCTCGCTAAGTACTGCTGAACCTGCTTTACCGGCCAGACCCATACCGATAGCTGAACCGATAAAACCTAAAACTGCTGCTACGGCAGCTCCGGCAAAAACTAATCCTGCTCCAAATGTGATTTCCATATTTATAATTTAACTATTAATGATTATTAATGTGTTCCGCCTGATAATTATAACTTACACCGATCCGGGAATTAAAATACCCTAAAGCCACTTATTTATTGCTGCGAAAACCGGTTTAGGGCTGTTTTATGGCCTCAGGCGGATCCCGGATCGCTTTCTTCTATGTAAGTGTGCTTCTGGGTTCTTTCAAATGGGCGAAAATTACGCCCCGTGTCGGTGATAAATTTACCAAAAAACTCAACAAACTGCAAACGTGCGGTGTGAATGAATGATGACAGAATATTAACTACCATATTGAACAGGTGACCGATGATCAGTACTATTATCATGAGCAGCCATCCGATATAAGGTACGGTATCATTGACCACTTCGGCTATTAAGTTCACGGAAAAAGCCAATGCACTGGTGGCTAACCCCAAAGCTAAAAGACGTGAATAAGAAAGCGTGTCGGAAAGATAACCAACGAAATCATAGAGACCAAGCACTCCTTTGGGTATTTTCAAAAAGATGTTTCCCTCAGCTTGCCAGGCGCGTGATATTACAATGACCAGTAGTGTGATGATAATAGCATAGTTGGCTAGTCCGTCGGTAGCCGGCAAAATTTCAAAGCTTTCAGCGGCCCACCATCCGAGAGCGGCAAAGAAAGCCAGCCACGGCAGATTGTCTAATAGTCCTTTAGTGAGTTCATTATTGCGGGATGCTCTCAAGATGCTTAGTAGCATTCCGAAGATTATCTGGATCACTCCCATGGCTAACGCTACATAGAAGATAGGCAGCGGGTCTCCAATGGGGTCGAACTGTTGAAAATAAAGCAATCCGGGCGGCAAATGTTGGGCGTCAATACCGAAATATCCGCCGAATAACAGGCCGGCCAACATAGAGGCGATACCGCCGGCCATTAGCAGGTTGAGGAATGAGGCCATTGACCGATCTACTTTGTAAAAATACAGAATTGCAGCGGTTAGCCCCGATAGTATCAAACCATACCCTACGTCGGAAAGACAGAAGCCAAAAAAGACAAAGAAAAACCCGGCCAGATAAGGCGAAGGGTCCAGGTTGCCGGCGGCCGGCAAACCATAAAGTCTGGTAACTGACTCAAACGGAGCGATCATTGACGAATTCTTGATCTCGCTGGGAGGTTCTTCGTTTATTTCTTCATCAGGTACTGTTTCCATAGTACAGAGTTTGCTGTTACTGTGGAGCTCTTTTTCCAACCGGGGAAGGTGGGCGCGCGGGATCCAACCTTCCAGTACAACGCATTTCTCGGTACCCAAGGTTTGGTGAATCACGTCGTATCTTTCTTTCTTCCAGTGTAAGTAGTCGCTGATCATTTTCAGTTTAGGTAGATATTGGGTAAGTTCCCGAGCTTGATGATGATACTGTTTTAAATTATCTCGAGCCTTTGCTTTGGCGCGCTCTATTCGGGTCAACTCTTTATCGGGGGTTCCGCGGCGAGAAGGGAGGGTCACGGTATCAAGTTTGTGATTGACCACCAGTTTTTTAAGAGCTTCTTGGTCGGAGTGCAGGTAGGTTAAAGCCAGGGTTTTTTCACCGCAACGTTGAAAGGTGGTGTGGGGGTGATCTTCCAATTCATCTACCAAAGCATCGAGCTCGGCGCTGTCGCCTTTGAGCAACCAAGTATTGGTGTAACGGGTGGTAAGCGGTTGAGATAGGGGAGTGTCCCATTCCCTCCATTCACTTAACAGTTTTTCTTCGTTATCAAGCTCCTGTAATTTGGCGTTGGTGTTGTTGATATTCTCGGTAAGAGTTAAGGTATTTTGGACCAGATCGGCGTAGAAAAAGGTGTGAACTGTTTCCTCTATTTTTTCTTCGGTGGTGGCTACTCGGTCCTGTTCAAAAACCGTTTTTAGGAGAGATCGATCGGCGTACTGACTTAAAAACTCCACCGCCAGTTCTACACGGCTGGCGGCGTGATCAAAGCTAAAAACTCTTTTTTCACGGGGTTGTAATTGTTGTTCGGCGGTAATATCGGTAAGCTCTACTACTCCTTTTTTCTGTAACAGCTCGGCCATTTTGGGGGCGCTTTCCTGATACGAGATCAGGCGGATTTTTTGCATGGTAAGCAGAGACATATTTTTATTCTACGATTATTTTTTGATCATTTAGAACCGGTTCCCGGAATTCTTTAGTATTTAGTAAGAGAACAGTTTATCGATCACTAACTTTATAGCTGCCGGACGATTGTTGTCCAGCATTCTTTGCAGGTTCTTTCTTTCCACCTCTCCTTCCTCGGTTATTTTAACGTAGATCTTTTTTAGGTTATCTTTTTGGGCATTTAGTTCCTCGCGTTGTTGTTTCTTAAGCTGCTCCTCTAACTCTTGTAGAGTTATCTCTTTGTGTTTTTTGGCCTCCTCAATGTTATCTTGCGCCTGTTTCTCGGCTTTTTGAACCATTTTCCGGGCCTTATTTTCTGCGTTTTGAATCGATTCGATGTAACTCATAATAACAATATAATATAAACTGCATTTTTATAGCTGGTTAATTTCGCTAACCAAAAAATGAAAAAAAGTATCTTATTAAATTCTCATAGCCCGCTCCAGCAAAACAAAATTACAGCGCTATGCTAACATATAAGGAAAAAAAATACAACAGAA
>CAYLYL010000038.1:0-8233 GCA_964388095.1 uncultured Candidatus Saccharibacteria bacterium
ATCACACACCGTGTGATGCGCCCTCATCGACTCCTTGTAAACGTATGGTTTCAGATCTATTTCACTCCCCTCGCCGGGGTTCTTTTCACCTTTCCCTCACGGTACTGGTTCACTATCGATCTCTAAGAGTATTTAGCCTTGGGAGTTAGTCCTCCCTGTTTCCCTCGGGCTATTCATGTCCCGAGGTACTCAAGATCAACAACTAAAGAGACAGTTCAGTTTTCGTCTACGGGGCTATTACCCTCTGGGGCAACGCTTCCCAGCGTTTTCGACTAACCGACTGTTTGGTAACTCTTCCGGCTTTTGCCGCGTTGTTGTCTTACAACCCCGAGCCCTACTTTTTAATTTTGAGTAAGCTTCTTGATATACGTTGTATTAATTTTTGTTTAGCGCTACCTCTTTGTTTTAACTTTGCTTCTCTTTCAGTAGCATCTTTAGGGTCCCTGTATACTTCTGCGTAAACCAGGACCCAATTACCATCATGGTTTCTTCTATGAGTAGAGTGCTCTGAACCGCTGTTATGTTGTCGCAGTCTTCGTGACAAATCGTTAGTTTGCCCGATATATAATTCGGCTGATACTTTATTCTGTATAACGTAAACAACACGCATAAACATATTATAACACTCAAAATCAAAAAGTAGGGCTCGGTTTGGGCTTCTTCCGTTTCGCTCGCCGCTACTAAGGAAATACCTATTGGTCTCCTTTCCTCCGGGTACTGAGATGTTTCACTTCCCCGGGTACGCTCTCCATACCGGTCCGGTATGAAGTGATAAGGGTTTACCTTATCGGGTTTCCCCATTCGGAGATCTCCGGATCGAAGGCTGCTAGGCGCCTCCCCGAAGCTTATCGCAGCCGTGCCACGTCCTTCGTCGCCTCTTAGAGTCAAGGCATCCACCATACGCCCTTGATTTCCTGCCAGGAAATCTAAACACGTTTGTTTTACCCTGTTGTGTAAGTTCGGTTACTTTTACACAACTTAAACTGTTTTGCACCGCATAAAACAAAACAGTTTTACCTGCCTCCGTCTTGCTCGGTTTGTGGAATTTATCGCCTGAGATAAATTCCCGGGTACGGGGCAGAATTCGGTTGTCAAACAGCAGTCCTTCTTTAACTTCTTACCGGCTTCCTTCTCTCAACCGAAGTCCGGATCTCGGACACCGGTTGAGAGAAGAAAAAACCGCCGGCTACCACCAAGCGGTTAACAACTCAGTGATCTTTCTTATCACTCAATTTATTAACCGCTTGATGATGGCCAAATACATATTTAAAGACACCGGAAAGTATATACAAAAAGCTTTCAAGTGTCAAACATTTGAGGATTTTCTCTAAGATCCCCGAGACTCCAAAGCGGGTCTTTGAAACCCGCCTTTGTTATGACAAACTTAACCGCTTCATTCACAAAAACACAAAGATAACTTAACCCAATAAACCACCACTGTCAATAACAGCCCGGTATCGCCTTGCCGGACCGAATTTCCGTTTTTTTGACTTTTTAAGCACCTAAGTCGTTCCCCTCTTTCAAGAACGAGGTCAGTTCTGTCCAGCCGTACTCCGACTGTTCCCCTTTCCTCATATCCTTGAGAGTAAAACGCTCCTTCCTGATCTCGTCTTCTCCGATCAGCAGTACATAAGGGATACCCAACCGATCGGCGTATTTAAGATTCTTTTGTACTTTTTTCCCGGTATCCCCGATCTCTGCTGCAATGCCCTCCTGACGTAAACAAGAAGCGATTTTGAGTACTTCATTATCATCAGGCGACAATGATACCACCAGAACCCGGCTGGGGGTAGACCTCTGTTCCTTTAACAAACCCCGGCTCTGCAACTGAGAAAAAAGACGGGTGAGGCCGATAGAGATACCCACTCCGGGCAGCTTTCGGTTGGTGTACTGTGCCGCCAGGTCGTCATAACGTCCGCCGGAACATATGGATCCGATCTCGGGATATTCTTCCAGAGTGGTTTCGTAAACCGTACCGGTATAATAATCCAATCCGCGCGCGATGGAAAGATCTATGCAGTAACGATCCCGAGGCATTCCCATTGACTCCATTCTACGGCTTACTTCCTCCAGCTCCGCTACTCCCTGCCGAAAAACAGGATCATCAATATCAAGCTCTTTTAGCTTATTGATTACTTCCCGAGGTTCGCCTTTGATCTCGGAAAAACTCAGTATCTTTTCTACCTCTTCATTGCCCAACCCGACTTCAGATAATTGCTCTCGCACTTGTTCCGAGGAAACCTTCTCCAACTTATCAACTATCCTCAAAACTTCAGTCACTTGATCTTCAGCTCCGATCGAGCTCAAAACTCCCGATATCAGTTTGCGGTTACTGATACGCACCACAAAAGAACTCCAGCCCAAACGACGAAAAATATCATTTATCACACAAGGCATCTCGGCATCATAAAAAAGCCCCAGTTTATCATCTCCTATGACATCGATGTCGCATTGATAAAACTCCCGAAACCGACCTTGCTGGGGACGTTCGCCGCGATAAACTTTACCGATATGATAACGCCGAAAAGGAAAGGTTAGCTCACCGTAATGCTCACTGACATAACGCGCCAACGGTACCGTGAGATCAAACCGCAATGCCAGATCACTTTCCCCTTTTCGAAAACAATAGATCTGCTTCTCGGTCTCTCCTCCGGCTTTGGCCAGCAATACCTCTTGCCTTTCGATCAGAGGAGTATCCAGAGGAATAAAACCGTAAAGCTCATAAACTTCTCTTATCGTCCGAACTATCCGATCGAACTCCATTTGCTCGGACGGCAAAAGTTCCATAAAACCGGAAAGGGCCTTGGTGTTTATAGGTTTCTGTTTCATTTTCCGCTACATAACAGCCGGATCAATTGATCCGCCGATCTTCTCCGGCATTAAACAAGGGTCAAATATCCAGTTTGTTTACCGCTTTGGTATGAGGATAATCCAGTATATCCCTGATGAGTTTATCGCACATAGTCAGCCGGTACTGGAATTCTGAAGTGGTCAGTATTGAGTACTTCAACTCTCGCCCCACTTCCGACTCCAAAGACTTTATCGCCGAATGAATGCTTTGGGTTTTTAAATTGTCACCCACCAACAAAAGATCCACTCGGCTGTCCCAATCTTGAATGAAGATGCCCGAGATGATCATTAATTTCCATTGTCCATACTTATTGAATTTTTTCTTTATGTCAGCCGGATTGAAAGAATTGCTATAGATCAACAAAGTTTGGAGCGGACGAAGATAAGGAAAGGTGGGATCCAACACCCAACCGCTTGCCTGTTTCCACTTATCTCCCTTGGCATTTTTTTTCTGGAAGTTTTGCTTCCTTATGAACCCGATATTGTTCAACAGTTTCAACTCTCTACGTATCACTTCACTTTTGCTACGAGCTCGCTTTTTCACTTCGGCCGGTTCAAAAACCTCATCGGGATTAAGCAGAAAAAGTTTCATTATCTTTACCCGTGCCGTACTGCCGAACAGCTTCTCCAGTATATCCATATACAGGTAGTATATACGACCACTACTTGATTTTCAATCTTATTTTCCAACATAAATCTGGTGATCTTATTTCTTGGTCGTGATCCTCTAGATTCACAAATACCAATTTCTATCCCCTATCCGTTTTAGAAAACAGCGGTTTCAACTATTTAGAACCCAAAAGTGAACTCCGGCGATCTTAGAGCCCCACCGGGCATAATAAAGCTTCTACCTGGACTTTCTTAAAAAGAACAAAAGGTTACAGCTCCAATTAACACACTCTCACTTTTGATCAGAGAGAGTGTGTCACCGTCTTGGCGACCTTTAAAACAATACTCGCAGGTATTGCTATTGATCAGCAGAAACTATTTATTTCGCCCTCTGACCACCAGAGTGTCAACCAACATATCATGTAAACCTTGTCTCTTAGCCGTAAAAGCAACCATAATGTAACCGATCATTAGAATGATACTAGATAAGAATTTGGCAAAATACCGACCGGTAGCTCTCAAAAATGAGATCCTTTGGCCGTCAGTGTTAGTTACCATTACTCCCACCGCCAGTTTACCAATTGTAGCTTGCAAACTAGAGCTTTCCATCAGCGCATAGTAAAGCCAAGCAATTACCACTGTCAGTGACTGAAGCAGAGCGACACCGCCACCTTCTTGCCCCGCTTCGTTATCGGCAGCACCTACTAATATAGATAGAGGCGTAAAAATTACTCCCAATATAATACCATCTATGATCACCGCCCCCACTCGACGCCAGAACCCGCCGTAAGCTGACCTCGGATCGGGCTGAGGTTGGAATTGCTCTGTTTTTGTTTGTCCTTGCTCCTCCGGAGCCTGTTCTTGGCTCAACTGCTCGGACAAAGAATTACCTTGTTCGTTCATAAGAATTATAAATAAGCTGTTAATTACAGTTTTATGATAACAGAAAATCATTCTAACTTGAGAAAGTTATCCACATAAAAACCGGAGGCACCTTTTAACCTTAGGGCGAACTGATGATCCGAAAATCTTCCGGTTCTGTAACTACCAACATATCATCCCAGCCAATACCGGAAACCTCCACCTCATAACCGGAGGTACTGACCGGGAAAGAGCCCATCACATAATAAAGAGTGATGCGCTCTCTTTCCGGTGTAACCAAAAAGTATCGCTCCTGTGATACCCGGCGATCAACACGCTCAATATTTAAGGTACCGCTGACCGTTCGGCGTTGTTCAATATATGCTTCCGCCTCCTCCGGTAATTGTTGCCTTCGCTCCGGCTCCAGAGTTAGCTGGGAAACTCCATACGGCTCCAGTTCGGCCAGCCCCCGGAGTTTGTCCTGTCTTTCCCGGGCGGTAGAGGTAATTTCCTCCGCCATTGCCTCTTGTTCTTCTTCCGGCACACCAGAATACTGTTCCAACTGGTCTAGCAACCGAGAGGTTAGTTGAGCTGTGCTGTCTCCTGTTTCCTGGCGCTCTTGCTCTATTTCTTCTTCCGTAGGACCTTCTTTAAAAGAAGACAGATCTTGGTGTACCTCTTCCGGCTCAAGCGTCGGTTCAGGTTCCGGCGATTCTTCTATTTGCTCCGTCTGCCACCAAATAACAGCTGCGGTTAAACCGGCTAAAATGACCAGAAGTGATATAGATAAAATAAAAATGATTGAATTTCTTTTCATGTTTTCTTAAAAATTTTTAAAGGCTGAAAAATATTCTCCCCCTCGGATCACTTATCAATTTAAAGATAATATACAAGTGTAGCTTCTGTAGTATGTTCCGGTCGTCCCTCAACCTCTATTATTAAAGTCATCCGATATCTCCCCGGTTCGGCATCACCTAAGACTTGTAGATCTATGTGATCACGGATATCTAATAATTCACCGGGTTCTAAAGATAACTGACTAGGCGTCACCGATCCCTCCCAGCCCTCGGGTAGATCTTTAAGAGAAAACTCAAACCGCACTTCCTCACACCAAGTAGAATCTGTATTAATAATTGTCCACCTGGAATGAACATAGGGAGAATGTTGTATACAATTTCCCACCGCGGCATTTTGTGCCTCTATTTTTATTTCATTATCTTCGGTCATTTCTTTAGCAAATATTTGCGAACCCGTAACGCTGCTTTGATATGATTCCCCCAACTCCAATCGTCTCGGAGTAAAAGCTTGAGAAACTCGGGGTTGAAAATTTACTCTTAAGGTATCTTTAGACCGATTATCAGCATAATTAAACATTAACCAGGGGCCGTCATAGATAGCGGTCAAACCAAATAGTGACAGCCAGTCTTCTGTTTCAGGACGATGATATACTAAATGAAACTGTCTTCTGGCGTACTCTCTGTTCTTCTCCGGTAATTCCTCGCCTCTAAACCCAAACCAATTAACAAAATCCTGACTCAAATTATTTTTATCAGAAATATTGTAAATATCATATTCATCAACCACCCTTACCGTTTTTAAACCCGGGGTAACAAAATCCAGTGACTCCATATTGAAAATTCCGGATTCATCAACCTCCTCCACCATTGAAGATGGCAACCAGTTCAAAGAGTATCTTTCAGCAACGTTTAATTGATTTGAATGTAATGAACCCATTATTGAAAAGGTATCTCCATATTCCTTAAATCGACAATTACCTCTAGATACTTGGTCTCCACAATCAAAACTACTGGCATGATGAAGACCGAAATTGTGCCCCAGTTCATGTTTAATGGTACCGTAATTGAGAGACCCTTCTTTATCTCCCATTGAATAAGATACTGCGATTCTTACTTTCTCCTCCGCGTCAAACAAATAACTTATATCCCATTTACCCTCGCTTGCCATGCCTCCATGATCACAATCTGGGTGGTAAGGGAAAACACTCTTGACTATGTCGTACCGGCTAAAATCCACCTCCTCGGCAAAATGAGGTATGGCTCCTTCGACACCGGGGCATTCTTCTGCCGGAATAGTTTTCCAACCGTATACTTCTCCGGTCAGCCAGGTTTGATAGTAAGAATTTTCCCGAAAGAAAGTGTTGGCCGACTCCGCACCCTGTCCTAATATTTTCTGATAAATCTCTTCCGGGCTCCAGAGCCTGTCATCCAGATCCTTTTCAAAACTAAAGAGTAGAACCGCTACCCGCTGTTCACCCACGGTTTCTCCGATAGGAGCACGGGACTCTACTATTTGACTGTCGGTATTTTCTTCTGAAGAATCACTCCAGTCTATATCAAAAGACAACTGATGTTCTCCCACCCCCAGTACCAGCCAGTCAAAATATACCGTGGCGGTATTCTGGCCTTCCGCCAAGCTGACGGTTTTGTTATCTACCACATACTGAGGAGTAATCTCCGGATTGATGTCTCCGCCTTGAGCGCTTACCAGCTGACCCCGGAGTTTTAGTTCAATATCCTCAACCGGTCCTGTCCCACCAGTTCGAGATACTTCCACCGGTACCCTTACTTCTTCTCCGCTCTCCGGCACTTTATCAGCCGGCCAATTAATTCGAGCAGTTAGTTCAATATCCGGCTCGATCCCCAAAGCGGCATTTATTACCAACTGAATATCTACAGCATCCACCTCTCCATCCCGGTTAATATCCATACAAGAGTGTTCTTCCTGGACCCCTAACACTCCATTAATTACGATCTGAATGTCCACCGCATTAACTATGCCGCTGCCGTTCACATCGCCCCAGACCTCGGACTGCTCGCAATTTAGGGACTTATCTTGATATTGACCGTGTTCAGTTTTAAACTCTATTTCTTCTTCGGTCTCTGGTACTACTACCACTCCCTGAGTACCACCTTCTATTCGTTCAATATCTTTTAATGGATAATTTTCGTGATTTGCTTCCGGTTCCTTCGGCTCGATAACAGTCACAGTCACCGAATCGGAAGCAGTGTGGCCGGTAGCACTCTCGCATTCCAGTTCAAAGGTGGTGTCTTGGGTGATATCTGCTTGGGTGGAACCTTCAAGTTGATCGTCAGTCGAGAATCCTTGAGAGTCGCAGCTCTCAGTGTCTTGGGTTTCCCAGATAAGGGTGGTGCTTTCGCCTTGTTCTACCGTTTCAGGATCGGCCGAGAGAGTGGCTGAGGGGGTGATCTCCTCTTGCGGGTGGTAGAGCAGTTCAAAGTTCACTCCGTCACCGGAGCCGTACATCCGCTCCCCATACCAAAGCACGATCCGGTTGTTGATCTCGTCGAAGTAGCCGACATCCGGGGCGCCGGACGGCAGGCCGGAGGTGGAGGAGTCGATCAGCTCGTTGCCGTCCAGGCGGTAATGGTCGCCGCCTTCGTACCACAGTGAGACCGCCTGTTGGCCGCCGATACTGGAGTCGTGATAATACCCCACTTGCGGAGCCTCGCCTTTAGGCAGGCCGAGATCGCTGATCTCTTCCGGCGAGAGGACCGAGAAGCTGTCGGTCTGGCTGTTCCAGAGGTAATTGTAGCCGGCCTCATCCCAGAGGCTGACCATACCGTCGCCGAAGCCGTGCCAGTAGCCGAGCACCGGAGTGAAACCGCCGGGGATCTCGGGATAAGCGGAGGCCAGATCCACACTCTGGATGCTGTCCGCGTCAGCGGTCCAGATATAGTAGTCGCTCTCATCCCAGAGACCGACCATGGAGTCCCCGTGGAGCCTATGGGAGTAGCTGACCGTGGGAGTGAAGCCGCGCGGCAGGCCAAGGTCGGCCGGGCTCAGTTCTCGGAACTCTTGGCCGTCCTCGGCGATGTAGTAGTTACCGTCCCTGTCCCAGAGGCCGATCAGGCCGAACTGGCTGTAGTAGCCG
>CAYLYL010000039.1:0-8151 GCA_964388095.1 uncultured Candidatus Saccharibacteria bacterium
CATTAAATTAACAGAAGGTGTTGTCGAACCCCGTACGGCTCATTCCCACATATTAAAAGGTCGAGGGTATTTAAGAATGACCTATGTCGTGGTGCAACAGCGCTTTTTATATTTTTAGCAGTTAATTATTAGTAATATTAATTAGTATATTATGAAAAAAATAATTTTAAGTCTGGCGATCATCGCCGTAGTCGGCGGACTGGTCGGCGGCGCCACTTGGGCCTACTTTGCCGATCAAGCAGAAGTATCAGGAAACACCATAAGCACAGGAAATGTGGACCTAGAGATAAGGGGTATCGGATGGCACACTACTGGAGAATATTATGACGCGATAACCTTTGACATGGAATGGGATAATATTTACCCGGGCTGGAGTGATTCTTATGATATCCAGTTTAGGAATGAAAGTTCAATAGACTCCGGTTTGGATGTTATCCCGAGTTTGGAAAGAGAATCCGGAGCCGGTCAACAACTGCGCGATGTGATCACCCTTCAATTCGTTAGCGATAGCGGACAAACTGACACCTTGACCTTGGAAGAGTGGAGAGACAACAAAGACGTTCTGGAACACCTGGCCAGCAGCGAAGAAGGAGAAGAGTGGACACTAAAGTTTGAATTCCCCGGCACCGGAGAAGATCAAAGCGATCTGCAGAACAGCGAGGAATTTGAGTTTGACCTGGTATTTGACGGAATTCAGGCAGAAACTCCGATAAATAAAGTAACCAACATGGATACCGGTGAGACTTATGGAGATATTTCCGCCGCAGTTGATGCCGCAGAAGAAAATGAAACGATCGTAGTACCCCAAGGTGTCTATGATGAAAATGTGTTGCTAGACGTCGAAGGATTAACCTTAGAGTCTTATTCTAAGTATGCGAGTGAAGCTATCATCCAGAATGACACATCAGCACAAGAGGGTGTTGTGGCGATCACAGCTGATAACATAACTCTTGACGGCTTTGTCATTGACAACCTGGATTCGGAAGACACCAACGACAATAGAGCTGTTCGAGTTAAAGATGACACAAGTGGTACCGTAATTACTAACAACACCTTCAACAATTCTCGCAGAGGTATACAGGCAAATTGGAGTGGTGGATATATCGGAAGTGCTGAAATTACAGGCAACACCTTTAATACCGCATTTGGTTTAGCTGGTACCGAAGAGTGGGAAGGTCTTTATGTTGCAGGCAACATCTTTAATAGCCCCGATGAGGCTATCGGAGTAGGTCCTGGTGTCGAATTTTTGGACCACAATAGCGACCCTCTTGATGAAGGTGATGATATAACCTGGCTGGAAACTCACAACGAAATTCTGGGTGATGGAGGTGTTGAAGACCACCGATAATCAGTTAGCCCTTTTCGGTTGCCCTACTCGTTAGGGCAACCTATAAATGGCTATAACGAAGAGCTCTCTAACAAGTTATGCTGAAAATTTTAACATTCTTCTACATCATCGGCCTGGTCGGTATTGTCACGATCGGTGGACTTCTGCTTCTCACTGTCGCACCTTTTCCCGGTTTCGACCTAAACGCCCGAGTGGTCCAGTCCGGCTCCATGGAGCCGACCATAAGAACCGGTAGTGTCATTTTTACCCTGCCAGCCGAAGAGTATAAGATCGGCGACGTTATCACCTACCGAACAGCCGAAGGAGAGACCCCCACTACTCACCGGATAGTGGATAAAGACCCGGAACAGAACTCCTTCACCACCCAAGGAGATGCCAACCCCGCACAAGACATAGACGCGGTTGAAGACACCAACATTCTCGGCTCGGTCCGCTTTCATATCCCCTTTCTTGGTTATCCGATAAACTTTGCCCGCCAGCCCTTGGGTTTCTTGCTGTTTCTTTTGATCCCGGCCGGCTTGATAATCACCGACCAATTCAAAAACATAATCCGGGAGCTTGATAAAATGGAGTCCAACCAACCACAAAAAAAGCACCGTCCGGGGAAAAACCTACAACCGGAAAATGAAACAGTTGCAAGTTCCCCGAATACCGAGCAGTCCATAACGGAAGTGCAAAAACCCCTAAACCGAGAACTCGACAGCCGGAAAGGCCTTAAAAGGTTGAAGTTTCCCGGAAAAAAGAATATGGATATTATTTTAAAATGAACAAGATCAACATAGCCACCAAAACCTTTTTTCTTTTCTGCTACTTAATCCTGCTAAGTGTTTTTGCTATGAGTGAAAGCGGTGCCTTTTTCTCCGACCGAGCTCAAATAACCGGAGTAGAGATATCTACCGGGCACTGGGAGGAGCCAAGCCAACCCCAACCGGGAGATGTAGTAATAAACGAAGTTATGTGGATGGGAGCGATAGGAGTCAACTCTCAAGGAAAACCCGAACCGGAAAATAACGATGGCTTCGTTGAACTTTATAACACCAGCGATAAAGATATAAATATCGGCAACTGGACGATCATCAACGCAGAATCCGGTAATAATGATCTGACCATTCCGGAAAACTCCGTCATTAAGGCCAATTCCCGGTTTTTGATCGCCCAGCGAGAAGTTGAGGATTCCAACTTTACCGCCGAACGTGGTTCTGTGCAGGCCGTTCATCTACAACAAAATTATCACGCTAACGGCCAACTACTCCTTCGCGATACCGAACAAAACACCATCGACGCCACTCCTGAAATAAATGACAAACCTCAAGACTGGCCGGCCGGCCTAGACGACTCCGGTGGTCAAGACAGATACCGAGCCTCTATGATGAGAACCGACTCTTATGCTTCCGGTACTAGCACTAACAACTGGCACACCTGCAATATGGACAATATGTCAAACAACGAGATAGATGAAATGAAAGATCTTTGGCGCAAGGAAAGTCGACCCTATAACTGCGGCCTTCCGGGCCGGGAAAACAACCCAACCGGCAGCATTTCTTCTCTGCCCGAGTCGGAGGAGAAAGAACAAAACACCCCGGAAACCGCCACCTCTACCGGCAGTAGCACTCCTCAAAAAGAAGATCGGTCACAAGAAGACCTCAACTCAGTCCAACCTTCACAACCCGAAGCAAGGAAAGACACTACCACAGACCCGGAACCGGACCAAGAGAAGAATGAGGAAGATGATGAAAACAATGAGGATAAGGAACAAAAAGAGGAGGAACCCGGTGAACTAGAAGATCAAAACCGTCAGGACCAACAACAAGAAACAGACAGCGGAAACGACAATTCGAGCAGCGATGAAAGCAAGCCGGCTGAAACAAATGATGAAAACGAGCAAAGTGAATATGAGCAAAAAGATAAGGAAGAAAAAAACAACGATGATAACAACGAGAACAAAAAAGAAGACCAAGATGTTGAGACCGGAACCTCAACCAATACTGATTCCGCAACCGAAGACTAGTTACAAGATTAAAAATTACAAAGCCTCCACACACCTCCCGGTAGCTATCTAACATCAGCTGCCGGTATTGATCATAAAAAAGACAGAAATAATAGGCTCACTTGAACTGTTTTTTCAACAATTTTTTAAAGGACGCAATCTAAAGGACTTATAATAGACATTCTTCTTGACTTAGTTTAGGCCGGTACTATAATTAAGTTGAAACTAAGCGTCATTGCATCCGGTAAGTTCATTTTAAATAGGTCGATTATAAATGAACTCTTGCATTATTAAATGTGGAGTGGCGCTTTTTGCGTTCCTTTAAAATAGGAATTAATAGTGGTTTCTTTTATTAGTTATTATTAGTGGTTTCTATATTAAGTATCATTAGAGTTAGTTAAGTTAGTTATTAACCAGTTTCAAATAACTTGATAACTGAATTACTTATTAAATAAATATTGCTTATGAAAAAAATAATTTTAAGTGTCAGCACTTTGGCTTTTGTGGGGGTTTTGGTAGCCGGTGCTACTTATGCCACCTGGTCGGCAACTACGACCATTGAAGGAAACACTGTGTCAACAGCCACCGTTTCTTTAAGTCAGACAGGTAACATTGATAAACCAATTGAAGGTACTAATATGGTGCCCGGTGACTACACAGACAAGGCCAAAACCGGCATTTTTAACGAAGGTACCGTACCTTTGTCGCTACATATGCACACCGATGACCTCTCAGATACTGACTCGTCAGGTGTTTGTGCTTACACTAATCTCTCTCTGTACACCGGGCATGCTAACGGAACTCCGGATGTAGACGGAGATGGAAAAATTATTGACGGAGAAAACAACGAAGCTGAGCGACACATCGTAACCAAGTCAGTTCTTGACTGGATGGGATCAGGTAATAGCGAAGAGTTAACTGATATTCCGCCATTCGAGTACCTCGATGCAAACACTACTCAGGTTATCTGGCAGCAAGCTCAACTGGATGAGAATGCACCAAGCTCTGTTCAGGGACAAACCTGCACTTGGAATGAAGTGTTCGTTGGTGAAACAATTTAGTGTAACAGACCTTTTTCCACTCACAAACAAACAATTTGTTTGTGAGTGGTCTAAAGGCCTGGATTGTTCTTTGATTTTAAATAAAAGGCTTAATTATTATGAAAGCTTTGATGAATACCACCTACTATATTTCCTTCGGATTGATCATAGTTTTGATAATCATAATGCTTTTAACCATATTTCCGATACCCGGAACTAACTTTGACCTCAGAGTAGTCCAGAGCGGTTCCATGGAACCGGCTATAAAGATGGGCTCAGTGGTGTTCATTAGACCTACTGACTCAATTGAGTCCGGAGACATTATTACCTACCGCCGGCCCGGTCAAGACACCCCAACCACCCATCGAGTAATTAAGATCTCTACCGAAAACAGCCAAACCCTTTACACCACCAAGGGTGACGCTAACGAGGTCCGAGATATGGAGTCGGTAACCGAAAACATGATCCTGGGACAAGTAAGTTTAACCGTTCCGTATGTCGGACACGGCATAAATTCAGCCCGAACTCCTGTTGGCTTTGCTCTGCTAATAATCGTACCGGCCCTGTTAATCGGTTTTGACGAGATTAAAAAAATAGTCCAAACCTTACAAAAACGTCAAACCAATTCTGACTGATAAATAATTTAATTTGCCAACAAAATCTTGCACGCCTATTTTATACTTAAAACTATGACCAAAAAATTACATAAGATCAAAATAATTTTGCTGATGTTGATGGTACTTTTGGCCCAAAGCGGACTGCTGGTCGGTTCAACTGAAGCCAGCTGGAATGACTCTGAAACCATTTCCGACCACTCCATTACTACCGGCTACTGGGTAAAACCAACCGCCGAGCTAACCGCTGAGCCGGAAAAGATCGGCCAAGGAGCCAGCTCCACTCTGAGATGGAATTCAGACCACACCGCTTCTTGCGAGGGCGACAATTTTGATACCAAGAGAGATCTTTACGGCTCAAAATCGGTAACTCCGAATGAAACCTCTATCTACACCCTCACCTGTCAGGGTCTAAAAGAGGGCTCTGAGATCACTGCCACTACTACTGTAACCGTAGATGATCCCGGTAACGACCAACCGCCGGTTAACGACCAACCGCCAAATGATGAACCGAAAATCGAAAAAGGTGACGTAATAATTAACGAACTGTTTTGGGCTGGATCAAGCGCTCATTCACGCGACCAGTGGATCGAACTTAGAAATATGACCGATCAGGAAATTAGTATCGGTCAATGGGAAATTAAAAACGGATCTTCCGGGGGCGGTAAAATTAACATTCCGGCCAACCACACAATACCGGCGGAAGGATTTTACCTAATTGCGAATTATAATAAAAACTCCAATAATTCAGCTTTGGCCGTAGAGGTGGACCATAATCCGAATGTGAATTTGAACAATGATTACAGCGGCAACGGCCAAGTGATCCTGAAAGATACAGAAAAAAATACTATTGACCATACTCCGGTACCGGACGGCTCTGAATGGCCGGAAGGTGTTAATGACGGCGATAACGAAAGATCCTCGATGCAAAGAAGCCAAGACCCCGGAAACGGTACCGATCCAGGCAACTGGTACACCTGTGATCGGGATGTCTTGAAAGATGACGAGACCTTAAACGATATGAAAAATTACTGGAAAGAAGATCATCGGGATATCAACTGCGGCACTCCCGGTCACCCCAACCTATCCGGTAATGACCCTAATATAGATAATAATATAGATAATAACGCTGATCAGGAACCGGAAAACTCCGCTACTAGTGATTCATCAAGAGACAGCGGTAGTTCAAAGCCCGTTAACAGCACCTCAACCACCGATGATGCAAACAACTCTCCGGGAGACGAACAAGATGAAACCGCCAGCTCTACCGATCAAGATGCTTCCGGAGGTTCAACAAAAAACCCGCAAGAGACCGAAGAACATAGAAAAGATAATGGGAACGCCACCAGCACCAACGATCAAACAACATCAAATTCCACTAACTCTCTTCCTCAAGATCCGGACTGCGAAAGTACAGAAAATGGGAATTTATCCGAACCAACCTCTGAAATGTTAGGCCGAGAGGAGGAGGTTAATAACAGAGAAGAAAAAAAGGGATCAAATGAAAGTATCCGCTCAGCAACTTCTACGAACTCCACAACCACCTCACAGAAAAGCTCGAGTCAGGACAATAAGGAAGAACCAGCCTCCGATGACCACAATTCAGAAGACGAAAACGAACAAGCAAGTAGAGATCCTAAAAATTCAGAAAAAGAAGAGACCCGCTCCGACGATAATGAAGAAGAACAAGATAGCGAGGAGCAAGAGGAAAGTGGCGAACAAGAGGAAGAGAAAAATAATTCCGATTCAGGATCTAAGGAGTAAGCATCTAGTAACTGTAAAAATAGAGCAGGTTTATATGAATAAATTAACTCACATTACCGCCTCACTAATTATATCGTCTCTACTTTTCGGAATATTTTTTCCGTTCTCGCTCGTTCAGGCCGATAACGAAATACTCGAAGTAGAGTTTGAGAACCGGCCGCTTTTTAAAGAAAGCAACCTCTTCCCCGGCTCACAGGTAACACGATGGGTTGAAGTCACCAACAATAGCAGCTATCCTGGTACCATTTTTAGCCACGCTAAACACACTAAAGAATGCTTAGAAGAGTATGACTGCATCACCCGAGCTCTTAACTTAGAGATCACCGGCAACGATAAAAAATGGCAAGGAGGCTTTCTAGAATTCTTTGAATCCCTTTCCGACTCCCCTGCCGATCTGGGCACTTTGGAAGCCGGTGAAAGCGTTACTTTGGAATATACCCTCAAAATGGATAGAGAATCCGGCAACAAGTTTCAGGATCAAACCACCGAATTTGATCTGTTTCTCGGCTTGGAATTAGATAAAGGGACAGAAGGAGAACAACAAATACTAGCCTCCGATAGCGATGATCGTCGTATTATTACCGAAATAGAAACAGAGGCGGCTAATGACAGGCCAAGCAACGATGCTCCTGAAGATATCATTGAAGATCTGGGACCTGCCCGAGTTATAGAAGCAGATCCGGAAGCCGGTACCGCCGAGCTGCATTGGACCACCAAACAACCAACTTCCAGTCGAATCATGTATGGAGCAGTAGATGAAGGTTCCTACCAACTGAACAGCAATGATCCACCAAGCTTTGGTTATCCGCAGTACGGTTCTCCGGCTTCGGAACCCGCTACCGACCATACGGCACTGTTGAGTGATCTGGAGCCGGGAACTGATTACTATTACCGGCTTACCGCTCAGTCCTGGCCGATGATGTTCAGCCCGGAATACACTTTTACTATGCCAGCCGAAGACCCGGCCGAACCCCGGGATCCGGATATAACATTAACCGACACCGAACCGGGTGACCAGTTACCCCCGACAGAAGAAGAAACACCGGCAGAACAACCGGTCAACGACGAAGATCCGGCCGATCCCGTCGAACCAGCAGAAGAACCAAGCGAAGAAGAACCGGAATCGGAGGATCCGGAAGCCGACCCTGATGACAGAACTTTGGCCTCCTCCCTAGCCGCAGCTGTTGGTCAATTACCGTTCGGCTGGCTGCTACCTCTGTCTATACTGTTCATATTGATACTAATACTCCTGTATTACCTTCGACGCCGGTCAGAGAAGACCTATCTTGGCGACTCATCCGGTTAATTTTGCTTTGAAAAAACGCTAACAACCCATTTAGCCGAAAAAAATAAAAGGCCACCTCTTTTTTGTGGACGTTTAACTTCCACCAGACAGAA
>CAYLYL010000040.1:0-8148 GCA_964388095.1 uncultured Candidatus Saccharibacteria bacterium
AAAAAGAAATTTACCAACGCGAACAAATCGAGAAGCTGGCTAAGAATCTGGAAACCGCCAACAAACACCAAGAGGATCTGTTGCACTTTATCACTCACCAGGTTAAGGGTTTTCTGACCAAGAACCGGATCATTTTTGCCGAATTGAAGGAGGGGGGTTACGGAGAACTGCCGGAGCAGGCTCGGGAAGTCAGCGCTATGGGGCTGGATATTTCTACCGAGGCGGTTAAGATGGTCCACAACGTTCTGCAGGCCGGCGACCTAAAAACCGGCCAGGTGGAATATATCAAAAAAGAGATAAATATGGGAGAACTGGTGCGAGAGGTGGCGGAAGAAATGAGATCCGATGCCGAGAAGAAGGGACTGAATTACGAGCTGAATATAGAAGGATCGGAGCACGTTATTAACGGTGACTGGGAAAAAATAAAACACGTGGTCCATAATCTGATAGACAACGCTGTCAGATATACTCAGGAGGGGGAGGTCAAAGTTTCATTACGCTCGGGTGACGGAAAGCTGATCTTTGCCGTTGAAGACACCGGAGTCGGCCTTACCGAAGAGGACAAAAAGAAACTATTCACCGAAGGCGGCAAAGGTCAACGTTCCTCCGAGATCAATCCGGAATCCACCGGCCACGGTCTCTACATCATCAAACAGATCGTGCAAGCCCACGACGGGCAAGTTTGGGCCGAGTCGGAAGGGGAGGGGCAAGGGTCTAAGTTTATTGTGGAGATACCGGCGGGTTAGTGCCGGGGCGGATCAAATTTTAATTGCAAAAGAAATGTGTTTCGTAAGTTATTTTTGTAACAATTTTCACAAGTTATACAGAACTTCTATTGTTATTTTGTGTTAAGATTACTTAACAGACCTTGTTCTGTTGTTGGAAGGCGGCGAAAGAGTCTCCGGTTGGTGTGAATTGTTTTAAAGAATAGTAAGGAGAAAACTGATCATCTAAGATATCACTAGTGCCGCGTTAAATTAATTTTTGCGATTTGTCTCGTATATTATTGTAATGCTGTTTTTGCTGAAGTTTCGGGTTAAAATAATAAAACGCGGCACTCGCGGACTTCACGCAGAAGATCGCAGAAATTAATTTAATAGAGTACTAGTACCCGCTTAAAAAAGTTTTCCATCTTCTAGTTTTTTAGAGTTTTTCGCGTTAATCTGCGTAAGTTCTGCGTAAATCTGCGGGTGTCGCATAGTTATAAGAATTTTGAACCGTTGTTGATTGTTAGAGATATAGATTCCTCTTAGGCGAAAAACTAATTTAATGCGGGACTAGATAAATATCCGGTAATTAAGGTATGTTAAATAAATTAACTTCCGCCAAAGTACCGCTCTGGATCGTTATTTTTGTTTTAGCCGTCATATCTTGGGCGGTGGTTATCTTGCTTGCTCATGTTAACCAGCGTACTCCCATATCTTATAACGTTACTTTGCCGATCTCTGAAAAAGAGGAAATAGATATTGATCATGGTCCGTTACCGGCCTTTCAAGACCGGGATTATTTTAATAGTGTTAAAGAACGGTTGGCGGCTGAAGAACATGACTTCATCAAAATTAATTTGGATGCCGAGACCATAACGGCTTATCAAGAAGGGGAGGTGGAGTTTGATTTTCCGATTGCCGCTACCGGCGAGGTAGGAACCTGGACCGAAACCCCGGCCGGTCTTTATGCAATAGAATTTAAAACTCCAAGCCATTTCTCTTCGCTTTACCATGTTCATATGCCGTACAGTTTGCAGTTCTACGGCAATTATTTTATTCACGGTTGGCCCTATCATCCCGGCGGGCGGCCGGTATACTCTGACACCTCGGCCGGCTGTGTTCGGTTGGAGACCGAGCATGCCGAGAAACTTTACCAATTGGCCTGGGTCGGTATGCCGGTGTTGGTTTTTGAAGAAGGTTACGAACGGGATGATTTCTCCTATTTTGACAGTTTGGATGAAGTATCCGGCAGTCACTTTATCGGTATTGATCTGCGAAGTGACTATATTTTCTTCGAGGAGAATCTTAATGAACCGGTAGAGGTCGGGGAATTAAGTAAATTATTGAGCGGCTTGGTGGTCAGTGAGCGTTTGCCTCTGGGTACCAGTGTCACTATTGATCGTTCCGCAGCTCAGAAGGATACGCTTAATCCGCGTTTTGGAGGCGGAGAGCAAGCCACCATTTTCACTTTACTTTCCTTACTGCTGAATGAATCTTCCAATGAAGCGGCGGCTGTGATAGCGAACCGAATGGGTTCCGGAGATCTTTCCGACTTGATCGATCAACAGATAGCGTCTTTAGGTATGGAAGATACCGAGATAGAGAATGTTGTTGGCAGCAGAGACAATATTTCTTCGGCTCAAGATATGGTTGCCTTGGCCAAATATCTGTATTTTAATCGTTCCTCGCTTTTAAAACTCAGCCGGGGGAATTTTGAGGGGGTATATCTGGATATTCCTTATGCCGATGTTGAACCATTCCACGGCCTGCATTCCGATCCGGATTTTGTGGGCGGATTTGTGACAACTGAAGCCGAGGTGGAAGAGGGGGCTTCCGGTTCGGCTTTGGCTATTTTTGAATTAGAGATCCGGGGGGAAACTCGGCCGATCGGAATTTTTGTGGCAAACAGTTCATCACCGGTTGAAGATATCAGGGAGATGATGGCGGCGATCAAGTTGATGCCTCGCTCGGAATGATATTATCTCAAGTTGGATCATTATTAGCGGCTGATTCTCGAAAAGGGAAAGAGGTCAATTGATCAAGAGCTGAATTTTCTGCAGTGAATTTCCCGGGGGTAAATAAGCTACAGAAGAAGATCAAAAAACCCCGGCTTTGTTGTAAATTAATTAGAAAAATATTGGAACCGGCGGTAGCTATAACAGCTGCTGACCGGTTTAATGATGTCTTGTTCCAGATTATCGGTGATCCAAGTACAGGTGTCCGATAAACAGCTGAACTGCAACCAAAACTTAAGATCCGAGTCGTAATTGATCGGTTGATCGGCGGTTTGGTTGTAATGATCCAAGAAGTTGTCCCAAACCTCGGCAAAGAATTGCTCGGCTTGACCCGGTCTTGACCAGAGAGCCAGGGCGTGACCGAGGTCTTTCAGGGCCGGACCTTCACAGGCCCAATCAAAATCAATAATGGCTTTAACCCGGTTTGAGGAGTCAAAGATCAAATTGCCGATATGATAATCATTATGGACCAGAACTTTTGGACCGGACCAGCTCTGAGCTCGGTCGAGGTAATCATTAACCTCTTTGACCAGTCGGCTTCCGCCCGGGACGGTTTGGCTAACCGGCGCCGCTTTGTCTTGGAGGCGCTGCAGTTCGGTAAAAATAGTGCGTTTTCTCGGACGGTTAATGCGATGGCCGGCTGTAGCGTTGTGAAGAGCGGCCAAAGCTGAACCGGCTTCGGCTGCTGCCTGACTGAACTGTGGATTGTGTTCGTTGGCTGACAGTTCCCGGCCGGCTATGAACTCAAACACCGTTATGGCGGTTTGGGGTAGAACCAAACAAGCTGCGCCGGTTTTGGTGGGCAGAACTTTTGGTACAGTTAATCCTCGGGATGATAAGTAACTGATCCATTCAGCTTCAAACTCTACCCCGGTGTCCGTGCTTCTTTTGCTGCTTCGAACGGCGTATAGTTGGTCGTCTGTTGTGGTGATTTTAAGGAATAAGTTATCCGGACCATCAAATAAAGGCTCGGCGGTTTTAATCTTTAGAGGGTAGAATCGTTCTACTTGATCTATGATCTCCTGTTTGTTCATAAAATTAATAGTCGGATTTTACTATATAATAGTATTTGGTCAATCGTTAAAAAGCCGATGCCGAACGATCTTAAGGACAGGTTTCTGTTGCCTTGTTATTAGTAAGATGTTATAGTGAAAGCATGAAAGATATATCACAGGCCACTTTTTTCTTTTTTTTCTTTTATTTCTGGACTCTAAAAGTTCAGGGTCGGTTTGTGGTATGGCATTAGACTAACATCAAAAGCAATACTAAAAACGGACTCTGAACCACGAGTCCGTTTTTTGTTCTTTGTTAAACTATATAAGCGGTAAACAACAGGAAAGAGGAAAGGTTGTGATCATCATGCCGAAAATGGAAGAAACGAAAGCACAAGTGAATGGGGTGAGGGCGGTGGCAGAGAAGGCCGGAGTAAATCCACAAGCAAGGTCTGAACAAGACCATAAACAGAAATACAGTGAACACCAAGGAGATCAACGGGAGGTCAAATTAGGGCCTACCGCTGTTCTTGGTAACGGACATCCCTGTCTACCGATAATGGGTCCGTGCGCTATTGATCCGTATATCGGCGAGATCGCCAAACATTTGGCCGACTGCGGAGTAAAAGCTATGCGAGGCGGTGCCTGGAAACCGCGCAGCAGCCCGCAGGCTTTCCGAGGTAACGGCGAATGGGCGGTTTACAGGTTTATGGAAGCCCTTGGTGAAAATGAAATGGAAGCCGGTTTTATCGAGGTTTTGACTCCGGAGCATATTGGGGTGGTCCGTAAAGCTAAACAGGAGGTTGGTTACCAAGGTACGGTGGTGCCTTGGGTCGGCGCTCACACTAAAAGCACCGAACTGCTCTCAGCTCTAAGTGCTCAAACGGACTTTCCGGTAATGATCAAAAACGGTAAAGACGATACCGGGATCGCCGGCTTAACTGCTAAAGCTGACTGGATACTAACCAGACCGCCGAGCTACGATAAGTTCGGCCGGGTTCTGGCTCAGGGGCGGCCTCAGGTCAACAAAAACCTCATTTTTTGTCTCCGGGGAGTGGAACCAGTTCAGGAGAGTGTCTGGCGAAACACGCCTAATTTTCACTGGGCGGATGATCTGCGGCATCATAATTGTCGGGCGCCGATCTGCATTGATCCCTCGCACGTTGCCGGCCGGCAAGAGAATCTGGAGAACTCGATCAAAATGGCTTTGATGTACAAACCGGATGCCCTATTGATAGAAACCGGCTACCCTGCTCAAGGTTTTGACGACGGTTTCCGCGGTGCCTGTGACGCTGGTCAAAGTCTGCCTTTGGAAGAAGTTCCGGAGGTTATGGAAATAATTGCCGGGCAATCGGCATTTACCGCTTAACATTTCTCCCACCCGTGAACACATTGGTTTATTAAAGCTAACCGATGTGGTCACGGGTTTTTATCTACGGAAGATCATCAAATCGGTTTGAAAAAACAAGATCTTAAATCTCCTCTGTTATCACTTGCCGGTTTTATTTTTTTGTAAGATAATATGATCAATTGCTAATAACAAAATTACTTTATGTTTCCATTTAAAGGTTTTCCTCCCGGAGTAAGTCCGGAGCAACCAACGCCGGTGTCGGAGGGTGAGAATGAAATAAACACGGGACAGGAAGGTGTTGGTAATGATGAAGAAGAGATAACTCAGGAATCTGAAGATAACCTAGGTCCGAGAGAAGAAGGTCCGGAACCTTTTGATGCGGAAAATGAAAAACTGGTTCGCCGATTACAAAAGGCCGAAACTCTCGAAGATGTTAAGGCCATAATGAAAACATTTGATCGGGTAATTATGAGAAATGGGCAGGCGATACCGGGAGAAGATGCAGCCAAAAGTGTAGAAAAAGGTGATTATCATGATTTGACAGAAGAATTGGAAAGAATAATCGGAGCGATAGGAAATGAGGAGTTCTACACTTTAAGGGAGAAGGGTTATATAGAGCGAAAACCCTTGGCTTGGAAAGAAGGAGATAGATTTCGCAGTCGCAATAGCGGCCGGGAGTTTGAGATCGTCGAGCTATACACCAGAGAAAAAACTCCTTATGAAGGATATGCCGTAATAGAATTTGCTAGAGATCCCAAAGCCGACAAACCGGAAATGGTGCGAGAGTCAGTTCCTTTCTCCAAATTAAATAAATTACTGGACCGGATCGAGCCGGTACGGCTCGGAGGTCGAGATCTTAAGAAAGAACCTCCAAAAGACACCGATGAGGAAGAACTTTTGGGCAAATATCAACCGCCGGAGCCGGGCAAGGAACCGGTGGTCAAAAGATCAAAGAGAGGAATAGTGACAAGACTAAAAAGTTTTTTTGGTAAAAAATGATGACCTGTCTCGGCGGGAGAATGTCTTGACTTGTTTTCTGTAATAAGCAGGTAGTAATTTGAGCTTGATGCAAGTTGTTTAAACAATTTCTTGGGTTTTAGCGGTGAGTGGTTTATACTAAAAGTAAAGGAATTTACCAGTTAAATTTTTAATATGTCGCAAAATTCTTCTTCATCAAACAATAAAGACGATCGTCATGCCGAGAAACAGATCACTCCCCGGGCCGAGGATTTTTCCGAGTGGTATCTGGATGTGGTCAGTGCCGCCGAGTTGGCCGAGAATGCCCCGGTGCGGGGTTGCATGATAATCAAGCCCAACGGTTATGCGCTATGGGAAAGGATACAAAAAATTCTGGATGACCGATTCAAGGAGCTGGGGGTGGCCAACGCCTATTTCCCCCTCCTTATTCCGGAGCGATTTTTGGAAAAAGAGGCCGAGCATGTGGAAGGGTTCTCGCCGGAGCTGGCGGTGGTTACCCATGCCGGCGGCAAGGATCTGGAAGAACGACTGGCTGTCCGTCCCACTTCCGAGACCATAATGTATGATGCTTTTTCTCGCTGGGTTCGTTCTTACCGTGATCTGCCGCTTTTGATCAATCAGTGGTCCAATGTGATGCGTTGGGAGCTGCGGCCGCGGCTGTTCCTTCGGACTTCGGAGTTTTTATGGCAGGAAGGCCACACTGTTCATACTACTGAAGAAGAGGCAGATGAACGGGCGCGCCAGATGCTCCAGGTGTATAAAGATTTTGCCGAGGATGTTATGGCGGTACCGGTATTTATTGGTCAAAAATCAGAATCGGAAAAATTCGCCGGAGCTTTGCATACTTATACAGTAGAATCCGTGACCCAGGAAGGTAAGGCCCTGCAGTTTGCCACCTCTCACAATCTGGGTCAGAACTTCTCCCGGGCTTTTGAAATAACCTACCTGGGCCAAGACGGAGCTCGTCATTACGGTTGGCAGACCAGCTGGGGGATCTCTACTCGGGCGATCGGCGGAATGGTCATGACCCACAGTGATGATAAAGGTTTGGTCCTGCCGCCGCGGATGGCGCCTCAGCAGGTGGTCATCACTACGGTCGGACACGGTATGACCAACTTCGACCGGGTGCCGAGCGAAGCTCTTCGCTTGGCGGAGCAACTGCGCGGCAGTGGTTTGCGGGTTCATTTGGATGATCGCGAACTTCGTCCGGGAGAGAAGTTCTTTGAATGGGAAAGGAAAGGGGTCCCCCTGCGGCTGGAGCTGGGCGGTAAAGAACTGTCTGCTCAGGTTTTGACGGCGGTACGGCGGGATACCGGAGAAAAACAAGAGATAAATCTCTCTCAAGCCGATACTCAAGTAAGCGAGCTCTTGGATAAGATCCAGACCGACATGTTCCGCCGGGCGGCCGAGTATAAGGAAAACTGGACCAAAGAGGTGGACAGCTGGGAGGAATTTGTTAAGGAAATTCAAGCCGGCCATTTGGTATTGGCTCATTGGAACGGTAAGGCGGATGTTGAAGAGAAAATAAAAGATGAGACCGGAGCTTCTACCCGATGCGCTCCTTTTGACCACCCGGCCGAGAAAGGGAAATGTATCTACTCCGGCGAACCGTCCTCCTGTCGGTTCCTGTTTGCCAAGGCCTATTAATATCCTGTTTATCTCGGTTTGTTATCCGGATGAACATCCGGAAATATTTCAACAGTTATGACCGTAAAACGCAGCAAAAAACTGGATCCGGAACAAATAAAAAAGGAATTTCCTCTTCCTTTCGGAGTGAAGTGTCGGATCAAAAGACACCGGCAGGAGATAAAAGATATTTTGGCCGGCCGCGACGATCGCCTGTTGGTGATCGCTGGTCCCTGTTCGGCCTGGCCGCCGCAGGCGGTTCGGGAGTATGCCGAGCGGTTCAGCGATCTTTCCCGGCAGGTGAACGACCGGATCAAACCGGTAATGCGGGTTTACAGCCAAAAACCGCGTACCACTGTCGGTTGGATGGGTCCCGTTACGCAACCGGACCCTTTTGCTCAGCCGGATATTAAAGCCGGGATCAAGTATGTTCGTTCTCTGCAGATAAAAATAGCCGAGCTGGATCTGCCGGTGGCGGA
>CAYLYL010000041.1:0-7911 GCA_964388095.1 uncultured Candidatus Saccharibacteria bacterium
ACAAAGACAGAGGAGGAATTAATCACTTGGCTTTCAACGTTAATTCTCCCAAGGACTTGGAAGTATTTGCCAAACAGCTTGATGATGCGGGCATAATCCGAAGCGAGATCAAACCATGTCCGTACTCCGGCAAAAGTTATATCTGGTTTGATGACCCTGACGGTTATCGATTGGAGCTTTATTGTCAATGAATATTAAATGAACAGATCTAAAGCATGAATATTGAATCCACTCGCTATATTCCGCTAACTCAACAACCCTTTTGCTGCGTACCTGCCTGTTTGCAAATGATCCTGTTGCGAAGATGTCTGCCACTATTTGCGCAGGAAAAAATTGGTTATGAATTGGGGTTAACCGTTCCCCGGAGTTATAACAAAATATTGCCCGGGGCCAGATCAGGGCCAAAGCCACCCGGCGGTTGGGGGACCCGGCTTCATAAAAAAGAATACTCATTGAACAGTTTTTTTCATAAATATCAACTGCCTTTGAAGTACTGTTATTTTCCCGCTTCAAAAATAGATGATGCCAAAGAGTGGGCCGAGCGGCAGATCAAAAGAGATAATGATGTTATCGCCTGCTTTGATTACGGAGAATTATACGGGGGAGAAACTCAGGGACATATATCTCTTCTTGACTCTGTTTCAGATAGCCGTGCAATATTGATAGATCCTGAATATGAAAAACCGAAATTTCGAAAGGTAACTTTCAAAAGATTGTTACGATCAATGGAATACCACGGAGAAGACAAACTCGGCGGTTTTTGGCTAATAACTTCAAAATGACAAAGTAGCTTGTCGGCAGCAAATTTATTAACTCTGAAGATATTATTGTTTATCTAAAATATCTATGACAGCAGAAAATTTATATCGAAAAATATATCGTAAATTGCGGGAAAATAACGATCCTGAGCGACTCAAACAAGATAACAAATTCCATAAAGATAAACTGACCCGGGCTTTCAGTATTAAAGCCAAGCGGCAGTATAAGATCTTTAATAGTTTTAAGAACGAAATAAAGAGCTTGAGCTGTCGGGAGGTTTGGCAACTTGCCGATCATCTGTATAGTTGTCCGGAGATGGAAAAAACCAAGCTGGCGGGGAATTTTGTCCTCCAAACTCGGCCGGATTGTCTGGGAGTAAATACTTTGCCTTTTCTGGACCGGGAACTGGAAAATTTTTATAGCTGGTCGGCGGTGGATGATATGGTCAGCAAAGTGCTTCAACCGCTGTTATTTGAATTCCCTCAAGAAACTCTTAAATATTTGCAAAAGTGGAATACATCCGATAATAAATGGAAGCGGCGGGTGAGTGTAGTAGCCTTTACCCGAAAAGCGGGTGAAAGCGGTCGGTTCACTCAGGAGGCGTTAGATTTATGTTCTAACCTAATTTGGGACAGAGAGGACCTGGTGCAGAAGGGAGTAGGGTGGTGTCTAAAGGATGTAATGAGAGGAGATAAAGAACAAGCGATCGAATATGTTAAAGAACTGCGTTGGGCGGGGGTGTCGTCGGTCATTACTTTGTACGCCATTCGTGACTTGAAAGGGGCGGATCGTCGGGAGGTGTTGGCAATAAGGCCGGAAAAATAACAATCCGGGTGAATTTGAAGTAAATAACCGGAAAATTTGCTAAAAAATAAGTTCTGTGTTACATATATCACCGGAGCTGTTGCCAGCTTATCTTAAGCGGAAGGGAGGTGATCAATAATGAAGCTTGTGCGGTTTTATGTTGGTGGGGTCATATCTACCCTGCCCGCGATATTACCTCGCAAGGCCTCGCGCGAGTCTAGGGACGAGCGCGAGGAAGAAATCTGACAGAAGGCCGGGACGCCCCCATGGGACGTCCCGGCCAACACTTTTTCCGGTAGGATAGCTCATCTTAAATTAGTGTTGTATTTCTTATATTATAACAATATCCGGATAAATGATGATTCTGGCATTAAGGGAGTAAAAAATATTTTAGTGCAGGCCATCAGTAAATTTAATTTGCAGTAAAAATAATAAAATCTTGGATATGAAAAGCTCGTATGTACACACCTCACGGCCGTGAAGTGTGTACATATTTAATATCGATTTAAAATAAAAGTTTATTTCTTTAATTTGTCAACAATTCCAAATAATGAACCTTGGTAATAAGAGAGTAGGAAAATAATTTAATGCGGGATTAAAATTCAACATTGCTCTCAATAAGTGGTTATAAATTTTCAACAAGTACCAACTAACTTGCTTTTGAGAGGGTTTTGTGGTTATCTATGTCGAGAGGTACAACCAAAGGGAAAGGAGGTGAAAGCTTTATGAAAAAAACAATACTCGCTCTACTGGTAATTGTTCTGGTGCTGTTGCCGGTAGTAGGGTGTGCCACCCAGTCCTCTGATGGTGGATCGCCAAATTCTGTCCATGAATTATGGGAAGACCCGTTCGAGACAGAAAGTGAACGTGGAGTATGGATTCCGATATTAAATGGTCAGGATACCAACTCGGAGGAGGTTCCGAGTGAGGAAGAAACAAGCGAACACCTGGAAGGTGTTCGGCCTTGTCCCGTACTCTCGCCGGAAGGGTTTCGGCGAGAGAGGTAATACAAGCCCGGTGGGTCTAAGCAACAGACCCGCCGGGCTACCGTTTTTAATTTACTAAAAATTGTAATGATCACTGATAACCCAACACCGTATCAATAAGACGGTTTAGGGTGTGGTAATTTATATTACCTTCAACGTGAACCTGGTCTTCGGTGTCGGAGATCCATATTCTGATATCGGTTTCTTGGTTGATCTGCTCGATCTTTTCCCGTGCCGGTTCCGGAAATGATCTGTTCTGTCCGGTATCCAGAACAATAAACGGGATTCCGGCGGCTTCGGTTCGTCGAAACTGGCGCTGGTTATTTAATGTCACCTCGGTTTCATAATATTCCTGTTTTTCTTTAATGCAGTTATCGATCTCGTCTCTGTTTGCTCCGGTCTCGGCGGCCAGCTCTAAAAGCTCGGAATACTGAACCTCATCCTGGTTTTCCAAAGTAATATTGCTTTCATAGAGCGGATAGATAACCTGCCAAAAGGCCTCATCACTATGGGCCAGATCACCGGCGCATTCGGCGGTCAATATCATAGCTGACGAGTTGCTGCCCCGTAGTGGCAGATAACGAAATACGCGAGCAACGTCTCCCTCGTTTTCCAGCTGTTGTAGAACTCTGGTTATTACCGGATGATATTCCTGCCCTCGTGGTGATATAATGTCCGAGTATTCAATAATATAGAGCTCAGCTTCGGGATTTCCGAGAACGCGGTCTGTTTTAGTGTCTACTTCGGGAATAGCAGAAGAAGAGGTCAGTTGATCGCTATCTCTTGGTATTTTGAAAGGGTATAAGTCGCCCCACTGAAAAGCGGCGGCTGTTAGGACAATAATTATCGCCAAAACAATAGATTTGATGATTGATGGTTTCATAACGAGCGGTGCTCATTGATAATAAGCTGTTAAAAAGGCAGCGTATGGGTTATGGCTTGGGAGGCGGAAGTTTCCCAGTTGGAAGGATCAAGTTTGATCTCCCGGATCTTTCGTCCTTCTTTGTACTTTAAGAGATGATTTTCAAGGGCGTATTCGTACACTTCTTTGGTTATACGCACATCGTCCAAACAGTATTTCCTTATCTTTTCTATCTCGCCGTTGTTCCACCACTTTATCGCCTCCAGTCCGTGGCCGGATTTCTTAATATTAAGGGTGGCTTCGGCAATAGTATCCAGTTTGATGCGACGACCGATCGAATCACGAATTTCTTTCAGGATATCTAGACTTTTTATTGATTCCAGATCTCCCGGATAGTATTTATTAAGCAGGGGAATATCAAAGTGGTCGGAATTATAACCTATTAACATATCGGCGCACTCCAAGCGAGGCCATAGTTCGGAAAGTTCGTCCTGTAAATAGCTGAAATATTCATCTTCCTCGGAGTCATAGATAGCTATCAGGGAAAGATCCAGGTCGGTAACGTTATTAGACCCCACCTGCTGAAAGGTGTTCTGTGTTTCGATATCAAAAACGATTTTTTTCATATTTATGGTTGCGGTAAGAACCGTATCTAACTTATACTGATCAAAAGTTAATAATTATTGTACTAAAAAATGCCCGGTTCCACAAACTTTGATAATTACAGTGACCGGCCGCTGCCGGTTTATAAGCAGTTGGGTGAAACTCCGCTGCAGTGTTTGCGGCGGGTGTGCCGGCAGTTACAGATACCACCGGAGGTTAAAGTAACCTATGCCGGACGATTGGATCCGATGGCCGAAGGAGTAATGTTGTTGCTCATAGGCAATGAACGGTTCAACAAGGAAAGTTACACTTCACTGCCCAAAGAATATCTTTTTGATATCTTGTGGGGGGTTAATACCGATACCGGCGATGTGCTGGGGCTACCGCAGCAGGTGTTCGGTGGTAATTTAAATATTGAGCAAAGCATTGTTGATAATGCCTATCATCTCATAGGAGACATTTCTCTCCATCCGCCCCGTTTTTCCACGGAAGGTTTAAGCAGATCACGTTATCTCCAGGGCAATGACCGGTATCCGGCTTGTCCGGAGAAAAAAGTAATGAAGGTGTCATCTCTAGAGGTGGTTGATAGTTGTCTCTTGCCTCCCGACAAAGTCGAACAAATTGCAATCGATAAAGTAAGTCGGGTACAAGGTGATTTTCGTCAGTTGCAGATCAAACAACAGTGGCGTCAATTAGCCGAGCATCTCTCTTCTGCATCGGTGGTAACTCGCCTGCGGATGCACTGCTCGGCCGGAACCTATGTTCGCTCGGTGGTCGAGGAATTGGCCGGTCTGGCGGGGGTTCCGGCGGTGGTATGGCATATCTATCGTCCGGCGGTGGGGACATTCACTATTTACAATTGCTATTGATTAAGGTAATAATATAGTAATGGAAATTGAATTACTGGGCGAAACAACAAAGGTTAGTTTTTGGATACCGACGATCATCTGGTTGGTAGTTTTGCTTGGTTATTCAATAATGAGTTTCATCCTCTATTACCACTGGTCAAGATATGGTTGGGGTAGTGTAGTGATAAAAAATGCCCAGCTGGCATATTTTATATTAACACCGACCATATTATTTCTTGCTTTGGTGGCATTAATAATTGCTTATGTTTAAACTTAAACCGGGAGAGAAGATCGAGTATGAAATCAGGAGGCACTGGTTCGTGATGCTGCCCAAAGTGGCCGGAGCTGTCGCCGCCGCAGTATTGCCGCCGCTGGCATTGATCTTGTTGGCGTGGTTGCAAAATAGTACTGAACAGGATCAGCTGATAAAGCTTGACGCTACAATGTGGTGGTTACTCATCTTTTGTTATCTGCTGTGGTTATTACTGATAATTGTTTACCTTTTTAAGGCCTGGACTTTGTATTATTTGGATGTTTGGTATATAACCAACGGTCGGTTGATCGATGTTAACCAAAAGGGAATATTTCGCCGGGAAACCAAAAGTTTAAGGTTTGAACGGATCCAGGACGTTACGGTGATAGTTAAGGGTTTTTTGGCTACTATTTTAAAGTTCGGTACGGTCCATGTTCAAACCGCCGGAGTGGCGCGAAGAATCGATATATTGCAAGCCAAAGATCCTTATGAGCTGCGTCGCATTGTTTTGGATGCCCATGAGAAAGCGCTGCAGCGGCGACGTAAGAAAGGATATAATAATATTGATGATGAAGAGCTGGGATTAGAAAACCGGTTCGCCGATTCACAAGAGGAAGATTCGGAACTTGAAGAGGGTAATGATCAGTATGATCAAGGACGGCAGCCGGACCAAACTGCCTAAGGATTTCTCATAAATAAAGAGTTGCCAATTGAGCAACTTGGGTGTTTATAACTATTGCAACAATATTAAATGACCGCACAAAAGAAAGAAAAGCAAGCAGATTTTTTTATCTACGGACGGCATACCCTGGAAGAGGCGTTAGCCGGTGCGCCGCACTCAATAAAAGCCGCTTATCTAAATGAGCGATCTGCCAACGATGATCTGCGGATCAAATTAGATCAAGCCCAGATAGCTGTTAAAAAGCTATCAGGCGGGAATTTTGATCAAACTCAATATCACAGTCATCAGGGGGTTATTGCCAGGGTCGATCCAACCAAATTATTGAACTCGTTAGAAGACATCGGTACTCGGGTAAGCCGTGAGGGTAATATTGCGGTGATGCTCCTAGGCGAGGTTCAGGACCCGCAAAACGTCGGAGCTATTATTCGCTCGGCTGCCGCTTTTGGGATGTCCGGAGTTTTACTACCGAGAGTTAAACAGGCACCGATCACCGGAGCGGTGGCCAAGGCCTCAGCTGGTTTGGTGTTTCGGATTCCGATATATTCTATCGGTAATATAAATCAGACCTTACAAAAACTAAAACATCACGGCTTTTGGGTTTACGGACTGGATCAAAACGGCGATCATTCGATCGAACAGGAGTCCTTTGACCGTCCCAGTGTTTTTGTAATGGGCAACGAGGCCTATGGATTACGTCAGGAAGTGCGTAAGAACTGCGATATAAATTTACAAATACCGCTGTCGGAACAGGCAGAATCTTTAAATGTTTCGGCTGCTGCCGCTATCGCTGCTTATGTTTGGAGAGTGAATGTGGCTGCCAAAACTCACGATAATAAATAGGGTCAAAGTTAAGACGGCGGACAAGTAAAAAACCTCGCTCGGATCTCTCCGAGCGAGGTTTTTTGTTGTCAAGAATTTAATGATTAAGGCATCGGTGCCGGCTCGGCTCCGTCTTGCGGTGCCGGCGCCGGAGCTTCCTGCGGTTGTTCCGGAGTAAGTTCCTTTTCGCCTCTCATTATTGCTTCAACGTCCTCCAATTGTTCATCTACTATCTCTATTTCGGTATCATTGAGCAGATCTTCAAACACTTGCTCCAAGGCCTGCATCATTTTTTCGTTTTCCAGTTGCTCGATTATCATATCCTGTACTTCTTCAAACGGAGGTATTTCGCTCTCATCCTGTCCCATAGCGGTGCTTTGTTCAATGAACTCTTGGTAGCGTTCTCGGGCCTCTTCTTCGGTTACCTCGGTTGTTTCTTGTGCCCGGGCCAGTTTTTGAAGCAGGAGAGTGGTTTGAATGTCATCTTCGATATCTTCTTTGTCCAAACCCATCATTTGCTCTACTTGAGCCAGCATCTCTTCTTCATCTCCGCCGAACTGAGCTACCGATTCATCAAACTGCTCATCTATATCTTGTTGCTCGATCTCCATTTCCAGATCTTCGGCGTGCTGAACCATGATTCTTTGTCTGATCATGCTGATCAGAGCCTCTTTTCTCAGATCCTCCATCATTTCTTCCGGAACTTCCATACCTTGGCTTTGGTACTGCATTGACATTTGATCAACCAAAGTTGCAATATCTCGGTTAGTGATGGGTTCTTCATTAACGTAGGCCAAGACCTGTTCATCGGCCACGTCATTGTCATCATCAGTACCGTAGGCGATAAAGATGAGGATAATGCCTACTATGGCTATTAATACCAACACTCCCCAAATAATGAATTGTAGTTTGGAACCTTTTGCTTCGTGAGGAGTAAAGGATCCGGAGGGGTCGTTCGGTTCCTCTTCTCCTGCCGCTGAACCGTCGAGACCTTCATGGGATGAGGTGCCGGGGATATTGCTACTATCGTCGGTTTCCGACGCATCCGATGCGCCCGGCAAATCGTTAATATCCGGTTGTTCGCCGGTTCCTTGTTCCCGATCGTTATAATTTTCTGTCATCATAATTACTAAATAAATTAACGGTTAATTAATGACCAACGGATCTACTGTTATATGTACTTATTATAATATATAATACATCTATTGTCAATAGATAGTTAACCGATCCGTTGATCCACTGCCGTGTAGTGTAACAGATGATGATTTTTTTGCCAATCAAAGTTGGGGAGGGTG
>CAYLYL010000042.1:0-7693 GCA_964388095.1 uncultured Candidatus Saccharibacteria bacterium
GAGTTATCGCTCTCTTTTTCTTCTTGTTGGTTGTCTGTTGTTTGGTCCGGGTTGTTGCCGGAAGATCCGGCATCGGTCGAGCTTGCTTGCGATACCAACTCCTCCGTTGAAGTATCAACATCTTCTCCGTTAGTTCCGCTCGACTCATCGGCCCAAGCGCCAAACGGCGTCCCAAGCAATAGAAAGACCAAAAGCCACGCCACCAAACGTACTCCGGGCTTGGAATTATGATCCGCTCTACCGCCACCGGACGCGGTGTAGGCAGGTATTTCAATAACGTAATTTGCTGATCTGAAAAACATATTGATCAAAAGGTGATACTGCGATCCTGACGCGACTCATCAACCTCGTTCCGCTCCGATTCTGAAGGCGACGGATCATTGGTCTGATTTAGCCGGTTCTCCAAACTGACCGAAAAAACATAAAAAACAAACAGCGACAACAGTACCGACAGTCCGATCACCGAATAAAGCAACCCGCGGTATAATCTGATAAATTCAGCTTCGGAAGATAGCCGGGTCTGCCAGGCCCTGATCCGGCTGCGCCATTTCTCGGACCACTGCGAACGCGCCCCTCTCTTTTGCCGACTATCCTGCAGATATTTCTTCAACTCCTCCTCGGTGGTCATCCAAACCGGATTGGCGTAAACCCGCTTGCCGCGCAACTTGCCGCCCCGGATCAACTGCCCCAGATAATCAGAAGAATACCCGGAGATCCGCGAGGCCTCTTTTAAAGTTATATAACGCTCCTCTCGGCCGCCCATAAGAGCCATAGCTATATTAAAGTTAATTTGTAACGCTTCACTCTCTATCTCGACCCCCGAGATTTGCTAAATCTCGACGGTCAAGATTACTGCTTAAGTTAAATATAACCCCAAAAGTGGTTTTAAAAAAGCCCCGGCCTGTGGATAACCTAAAAACCACCATTAGGGATAGCGGATCAACCAGCTGTCTTAATTGTCCCAAGCTGCATCACTAACCAACCTTAGAAAAAGGGCCAGAGAAATAACAAAGATCCGGCAAAGTTTAACTTTGCGACTCAAAAAAGAAGACCGGAGAGCGGTTGATCTGTATTTATTTAAAATAACACCGAGGCATTAATATACCGGTAATTTCTTTTAGCAGAAATTACCAAAAGAACTTAGCTTTTGGTTTCGCCGTCTTTGGCTCTTCGAGCCAGCTCCCGCAACTGCTGTTTTTCTTCCACTGCTACATCATCCGGTAATTCATTGATCACCTGCTCCAGTTTTTTGCGGATCTCTCGCATACTGTCTTCCATATGTTTTTCGATGCATTCCGGAGGAATGTTCTTTTTCCCTCTATAACGAATGATCCACCAGATCATTTTAACCCGAAATCTTAGATCCAGACGAAATTTTATCAAATACTTTTCCCAAAAATTCATATTAAATGCTTAGTAGTAATTCCTTTGTTGCTGGTGTAATATGATAACACCTTTTGAATTTAGTTTAAAACATCTTTTATCAGCCGCAGGATCTCGGCTATTACTCAATGATCCTTTGCTCCAATGAAACACCCTCTTCTTTTGCTTCGGTGATCTCAAAGGTAAGCCGTCCGATAACCTGTCCGTTAGCGGTTTCTACATTGACCCGCCATAATCCGGGCCAGACATTCCTTTTCCAGGTATAGCCGCGAAAGCCCCGTTCCCGGCCGCCGGTTATAGTAAAAGGAATAGTGCTTTCGTCTATCCAGCGGTTGGCTTGGCGGTCATAATATTTCCAGCGATGCACTATTGTGGTTTCCATACGGGCCGGCGCGAACACCGCACTGAAAAAATAGACCGGCTCACCCGGCCCGAGGTCGGTTATACTCTCCCGGCGCCAAGGGAAAATGTCCTCCCGGGTTTCGGCCAGCACCGAATAATTACCGTCCTCGGTTCTTTCAACTTGGTGATAAACCCCCACCTCCCTAATTGCCAACGGAAAGGGCGGAATGAGATCAGTGAAGTAAAAAAGATTCATTACCACCAAGATAGCCACCATAGTAACAACGATCTTAAAAAGGTCGCGCCGAATAGCCGGGACACGACCGAGAAGTAATTTTATCAATCCCACCACCGCCGCCAGACTTATCAAGCCGGCCGAAATGAACAACCACGGTCCGATGTTACGGAGTACATAAGGCAGGATCAGAAGCATTATAGAGAATACCGCGAAAAAATATACTCCGAACTGAGCTATCGGTTCGGTATAGTATTTACGCAACAGTTCATTGGCTACCATTAAAAACAACAGGACCGCGACGAACGGCCAGCTGGCCAGCAATGATCCGCTGTGCGAATAGAAGATAACCGAAGCGGAAAGCATCGCTCCGAAAGAATACTGCAGTATCAAAGGAGCTACCACCCGGAGATAAGCAAACAGCCTGCTTCGGAAATAACCGGATCCGTAGAGATCGAGAAAAGCTATTACCGCCCCGGACATTATTATATGACCGCCCAGCAACAATAAGGCGGTATTGAAGTTTATGAACCGAAAGGTCAACAGGTCGGTAATGAAACCCAGCAATAAAGCACCCGGGATCAACATCCGCTCGTATTTGATAAACCATTGTTGCAACACCCTCAGCCGTTGCCGATCAAAAAACCTCATACGGTATTCATTTTATGCGCCGCCGGACATAAAAACAAGCCCTTTCAGAGCTAAAAGCACAAACTATGAACAAATTACAAAACACAAGGTACAAGTAACAAATAAAACACAAAACACAATATCCAAAGTACAAAGAAAGCACAAAATACAAGAGACAAATTACAAATAAAGCACAAAACACAAAGAAAGTAGAAAACACGATAAGCAAAAACAAAGTACAACTAAAATTCTACAAAGATCCGGTCTCTGTAGATCAACGAAGATCTTAGCTATTGCACTGATCAAGTTTTCGGTTACAATGTAGCGCAATTGATCTATAATAGATAGATAGTAATAAATTAATAGTCGCTTCTTAAGTTTAATTAAATCAATATGTCCAAACATCAATTCTTTCAAAAAGCCGCCGAACTGGGGTTAGCGTTGGCCTATGACGACGTTCGGTTAAAAACCGGTTATACCGAAATTTCGCCTTCCGAGACCCGAACCGGCGGCCGGTTCTCCCGTAATATTTCACTAAATATTCCGCTGGTCAGCTCTCCGATGGACACGGTCACCGAAAGCAAAATGGCAATAGCTATGGCCAAAGCCGGCGGTATCGGGGTTCTGCACCGCAACATGGACCCCCAAACCCAGGCCTCGCAGGTTAATAAAGTAAAACTTCACCTCAACATCGTTATCAATAAACCGATCACAGTAACCCCGGATCAACAGATCGCCGAGGTGGACAAGATGCGGGAAGATAATGATTTTTCTTTTCACAGCTTTCCGGTAGTGGATGAAAAGCATCGCCTGATCGGCCTGCTAACCAAACATGATTTTGATCTATGTGAAGATCGGCGGCAACCGGTTAAACAGGCAATGACCGCCAAAGAAGATCTGTTGATCGCCTCGCCCGAAACCTCCACCGACCAGGCCTATGAACTGATGCGCAAACATAAAAAAAAGATACTGCCATTGATCGATAATCAAGGTGTTTTGAAAGCGGTATATATTTTTTCCGATATCAAAAAGATCAAACAAGATGACCAAAAGAACCACAACATCGACCAAGACGGCCACCTCAAGGTGGCGGCCGCCATCGGTACCGGCGCCGACGAGGTGGAACGGGGACTGCTTCTGGCCGAAAAAAAGGTTGACGCTTTAGTTATTGACACCGCACACGGGGATTCCAAAAAAGTAATGGACACTTTGAAAACCCTAAAGAATAAAATCTCGAAAAACATCGACATAGTAGCCGGCAACGTTTCGGAGGGCGCCTCGGCCCGACGATTGGCCGAGGCCGGTGCCGACGGTATCAGGGTAGGACAAGGACCCGGATCCATCTGCACCACCCGAGTTATTGCCGGGATCGGCAGCCCGCAATTATCAGCCGTATACCACTGCGCCGAAGCTGTTAAAGAGTTCGATATCCCGGTTTGTGCTGACGGCGGTATCAATAACTCCGGCGATATCACCATCGCTTTGGCGGCCGGCGCCGAGTCCGTAATGTTAGGACGGCTTTTGGCGGGTACCAACGAGTCACCGGGAGATTTTGTCACCATTCAGGGAGCGCCGTATAAAACTTATCGCGGAATGGGATCGGTAGGAGCTATGAACACCAACCGTGCTTCACGCGAACGCTACGGTCAAACCGCCACCGGCAAAACAGAACTGGTTCCCGAGGGAGTAGAAGGAGCTGTGCCTTACAAGGGGGCGATCAATAATATCATTCATCAGCACCTCGAGGGAGTGCGACGCGGTATGGGCTACGTAGGCGCCGCCGATCTGGAACAACTGCGCTCCAAGGCGGAGTTTCATCGCATTTCCCAAGCCGGCTGGCAGGAGTCACACCCCCATCATATCCAGATCACCCAAGACGCCCCCAATTACTCGCCTGATAAATAAGTTCGCTTTCCCCTTTTAACTTGTCCAGAACTGAAATTTGGCCCACATAAAGGAGGTGTCCACCTTCGGAAGGTGGACACCTGTGGTATAATTAATGATCTATCTTGGGTCTTATTAAACCAAAACAACCCGAGAGAGATCTCGGGTTGTTCAGTATTGGAAACCAAAAAACTCTGTGATACTTTTTAGAAACTATTGAGCGGTCCAGCCGCCGTCCACCGGAAGAACTTGACCGGTAACATATTTAGCGGCATCGGAGGCCAGGTAAACCACCGAAGCGGCGATATCGTGAACATCACCGACTCGCTGAAGCATAGTGGCGGATTCCACCATGGAACGAAATCCGTCATCCTGGAGCTTGTCGGCAGTCATAGCGGTCTCGATAACTCCGGGCGCAACCGCATTCACTCGAATATCGGGAGCCAGGTCAGCCGCCGCCGCCCGGGTCATTTGCACCACTCCTCCCTTGCTGGCACAGTAAGCCGCTACTCCACCAAAAGCCACCACGCCGGCAATGGAAGTGATATTAACTATAGATCCGCCGCCGTTTCCGGACATCAGTTTCGATGCTTCGCGGGTTCCGTAAAAGACACTGGAGAGGTTGACATTTATCACCCGATGCCACACCTCGTCAGAGGTCTCCTGAACCGGTGCCCATTCTACGATGCCGGCATTGTTCACCATAATATCCAGCCCTCCGAATCGTTCTGCGGTGAACTCCACCAAACTCTGCATCTGGACCGGATCCGAGACATCCAGTTGATAAAAGGCGGTGCGTTCCCCTTGAGCCAGATCTTCTTTATCCTCCGGCTCTTGGAGATCCGCTAGCACCACTTTGGCTCCGGCCTCCAAAAGTTGATCGGCGGTAGCCCGGCCAATACCGACAGCCCCGCCGGTGACAATGGCCACTTTGTCCATTACTTGGATCATAATATTTATACTGCTTATTACTGCTAATTGTTACTAGCTATTATAACAAAACTTAACAGCTTTACTTGTGTATAACTGTTAATTATCCTCAACACCGATCTCCTGAGTGTCACCGGCCGTTGCCGCATCCTCTACCGACTCCGCCTGATCGGCCGGATCCGGCACAAAAGCAAATACCAGCCCTAAACTAAAAACGATCACCAAGAAAACACTGGAAACCGCCCCGAACCACCGCGGAAGAGTAAATTCCGGTTGCCTGTCACCAAGGCGGCGAGCCTGCCACCAAGCAGCTACCGCCAGCAGTCCGTTAACCCCGACCGTTAGAGATCCGACTATACTGATAATCTCGATAAAGTCCCGTAACCCGAAGAAAAACCCCACTAACGGAACCGCCAAAATAAAGGTTGAGGCCCAACGGGAAGGGATCGTATAATCGAACTTGAGTATCTCTTTCACTCCGATAGCCAGAGTCAAAAAACTGGTCCCCACCGCAAAAAAGGCAAAAATGTTGACCGCTATCAATACATGCTGTCCCAGCTCACTCAACGAAACAGTAGCCACCGGATCGGTGCCGGAACCGGCCACCCCGACCACCAAAAAAGCAAAGATCAAATATAATAAAGGAGGTATCAATCCGCCCCACAGTATTGCCTTGAACATCAAACTTTCCCTCCCCTGCTTTCGGAGCGCCTCTCGTGCCTCCGGCACCGAAACCATGCCGGCGCTGGCGAACAACACCACCCCGAAAGGCAGAAAGAAACGGCTCGGGTCCCAAGAAACCAAGTGAGATGCCGACACTTCAGACATAGAAAATATCGAGATAACGATCACCACTACAAATATCAGCAACGAAACCACCAACTCCACCCGCTTGACCGTATCCAGCCCCTTAACAAACAAACCGCCGAATAACACATAAAAAAGCAGCGACCAGAACATAGCCGGCGACACCCCTTCCGGCCACCAGGGTATCGTGAAAGGAAAAAGCGCGTAAAGAATATCTCCCTGCGCCACCATATAAGCCAGCAGGGTACCGAGAATACCGGTCACCAGTACCAGGGCCTGGGCCTGCTTCAGCCACCAACCCAGATAATGTTCGGTATATCCGGTCAACTGATGAGGAGATGAGGTTCTAAGCACCACCTCGCCCACCATTAGCCGCATTATTATCAAAGCGGCATTAAGTACCAACAAAACTACGATCCCGGTCAAAAAACCCGCTTGGGCGAACACGAAAGGAATACCTATCACTCCGGCACCGATGATCGTTCCGATAATAACTGCAATAGCTTCAAACAGCGGTAATTTTTTCCTCATAATAATGACGCTATTATAACATAACCAGATCAGAACTGTGGACAACACAGACCCCCGATGTCGAAACATCGGGGGTTTAGCAAGCAGAAACACAAACTCCACTGCCTACCGAAAACCGATAGGATGGACAATAGCCCTAAGACCTCATTGCGGAGAAATCAGAAGCTTCCGACAGTAGTTCGGAAAATGGTTCGATCCTAAAAAAAGATCGTTCTATTTCTCTCAAATCCTCCCCCAAGACCTCTAGCGCTTCATTGAGAAAATCCCCATTTATTACTAGAAAATTGCGTATACTTTGGCCGATACCTGTCAGATGATGACGATGACGACTACCGGACTCATCGATTTGATGAGTTTTGTTCCCCAGAAACAGGGATATTACCTGAAGCTCATAGTATTTATGAATAAGCTCCCCCGGAGAACAACATCCCTCAGGTATATTACCCGGCGGTTCGATATGTGCAATCATGCTTTTACGAACCTGAGTTTTTATTAACCTTGTTGTGGAGATGATCAGACCCATTCTCTCCTCCACTGTGCGCTGATCCCATTCGCTAGAATCAGCGTACCAGAGATATTTCATAGATAACCTCAACAACTCCAGGTAAGATGAAGTTGGATTTACGATTTCTATACTCATCACAAAACTCCTTCCGTATGCTGACATCACAAAAAACCAACCAAAAAAGAACACCGAGCAGATTATATAGATAAATCTGCTTTACATCAATAGTTCGTTAATGTATTTTAACCCGCATCACTACAACCCCTTACCAACCGGCACCAGATGATCGATGAGATGAGGAATAATTATTCAACTAACCATCATCGGCTAATACCGACACTAACCACTAGCTACTATAATACTAACTTCTATAACTAACTACTGATTCTTATCCCCTCGGCAGGAATTTCACCCCTCACTTGACCGAATGATTCTAATCTGTCCCC
>CAYLYL010000043.1:0-7659 GCA_964388095.1 uncultured Candidatus Saccharibacteria bacterium
AAATGTTTTCATACTTAAGCTATTTTAGCATAACCCCGCTTATCTTTTAATGGGAAAACCATTCAATTAAACTGGTTCCGCACTAAATTAATCCCGCCCCAAAATAATTCTGCTCTCTCTATGTTATAAAAATGATCAATTTAAATAATGATCTTGATATTAAAAGGGTGAGAAACTAATTTAGAGCGGGACTAGCTTAAAGTAGAAGTATTCTTTAGCATGTACGGAAATAAAGGGTCTGTGTTATACTTAAGAAAATATAAGTATTCGCAAGTGGTTATCTGACCAATGGCCGACGGGCAAGTATCTAAGCAGGCCGTTGATATTTTATCGTATATATGCGCCAGGAAACAGCTGAAGAGATATTAAAATGCGGGGCCAATGTTTTTTTGACCGGTGAACCCGGAAGCGGCAAAACGTATCTACTCAATAGCTATATAGACCACCTGCGTCGTCACGGCGTGGCGGTAGCGGTGACCGCTTCCACCGGGATAGCGGCTACCCATTTGGGCGGACAGACCATTCATTCTTGGTCCGGCATAGGAACCAAAAAAAAGTTGAGCGAATATGAATTGGAGGTACTTCTGGAGAAAGAGCATTTGGTACGTCGAATAGAACGTACCGCGGTATTGATCATAGATGAGATATCAATGCTGGAGGCCGATATTTTGGATTCGGTTGATCAGGTTATCCGCCGGGTCAGGCGGCGCGATGAACCTTTTGGCGGGTTGCAGATCATCTTGTCCGGTGATTTTTTCCAGCTGCCGCCGGTTTCCGGCGGGGGTTCGGCCGGCTTTGCGTTTGAGGCCGATGTGTGGCCCCGGGCCGGTTTTGTGATCTGTTATCTCACGGAACAGTTTCGCCAGGAAGACAGCCGGTTAAGTGAGATACTGAGTTCTTTGCGCAGCAGCAGGGTGGATGACGATATGCGCTGTGAGTTGAAAGCCCGGAATCGACAGCCGGCGGGGGAGATATCGGCTCTTTATACTCACAATGCTGATGTTGACCGGTTAAACGATAGAATGTTAGAGAGGTTGGATGGAGAAAAAAAGACCTTCTCTATGCAAAGCAGAGGTTCTTCCTCTTTAGCTGCTTCTTTGAAACGGGGTTGTTTATCGCCGGAGGAATTGGTTCTCAAACCGCAAGCGGTAGTGATGTGCACCAAAAACAACCAGGAAGCAGGTTATGTAAACGGCACCATCGGAAAGGTGTGCAGTTTTAGCGGTTATTCCGGCTGGCCGATAGTGGAAACCATTGATGGGAAGCGGCTGGAGATCAAGCCGGCCGATTGGGTGGTGGAGGAGAATGGACGTATCAAGGCCCAGATAACCCAACTGCCGCTGCGTTTGGCCTGGGCTATCACGGTACACAAAAGCCAGGGAATGAGCCTGGACAGCGCCTGTATTGACTTAAGCGGCGCCTTTGAATACGGGCAGGGTTATGTTGCTCTATCGCGGGTGCGGCGCTTGTCGGGTTTATATCTTAAAAACTTTAATGAGCGGTCGTTACAAGTTCATCCGGCTATTGTGGAACGCGATGCTCACTTCCGTTCATATTCACAGGCCGCTGCAAGCAAACTTCAAAACTTCGATCAGGCAGAACTGCGCAAGAAACGGGAGCAGTTCCTTCTGGCTTGTGGCGGGAAAAAGAAGGCCGTCGCCGCTTCGGGTAAGCGTCCGGTCAGTACTTACGAGCAGACCCGGCGATTGATCAAAAAAGCCGCTGATCTGAATGAATTGGCCGAGAAACGGGGGTTGACGGTCGGTACTATTTGCAACCATTTGGAACGTTTGGCTCGGGATTCCCGCCTGTCGGCCAAGGAACTGCGCCGCTTTTGGCAAAGCGAAGGACGAAACGCCCGCCAGCTGGAGGAGGTGATCGAAGTTTTGAAAGACGGGAGCGGTTTAACCGCCGCTCGCCGCCGATTGAAGAACGGTTACAGTTATGAAGAGCTGCGTTTGGCTCGGATGTTCAAGGACCTATGAAACAACAGCAATTTTTCATTAGTGAACCCGAAGGAGAATTGAAGTGTTTGATTTCCCGCCACAAACGGGCGCGATATTTTCGGATGACTTTGCGGCCGGATGGTTGGTTTCGGGTGACGGTACCGTTTTCTGTTTCAAAGATCAGCTGGCAAGGTTTTATCTGTCAGAGAAAAGATTGGATGAAGAACCGGATGGCTGAGTTACAAGAAAAACAGAACAAACATCCCGATATCTGGATCGCCGACCCGGAGCATTATAAGCGGTACAAGGAAACCGCTCGGCAGGTGATAACCGAGCGTTTATGTTGGTGGAATGATCATTATAGGTTCTCTTATGGTCGAGTAGCCATACGTTCTACTTTTACCCGTTGGGGCAGCTGTTCTTCGGCCGGCAATTTGAATTTTAACTATAAGATCATCTTTTTACCGGCCGAGTTGCGTGATTACGTTATTGTTCATGAACTGTGTCATTTGAAGGAACTGAATCACTCCGAGCGGTTTTGGCAGCTGGTGGCTGAGACGATGCCGGATTACCGACGAATACGGCATCAATTGCGGGAGGAATTTAGATAAGTTAAATTGATCTTGGTTTAGAAAATGGAATTTTTAAGTTATACTGAGAAACTGAATTTATTATGAGATTGAAAAAGCTGGAACTGGACGGATATAAATCTTTTGCCCGAAAGCAGGTTTTGGAATTCAACTCGCCGATCACCGCCATTGTCGGCCCGAACGGTAGTGGAAAATGTGTAGTAGGGTCAACCAAAATTCCGCTCAAAAGCGGCAAGATGGTTACTATTAAGGAACTTTTTGATCAGGCCCATCGAGGAGCTCAGCAGATAGAGTATTATAATGATGGGATGGCTGTTTTGCCATCTAAAACTCAACCGAAAGTTGTTTCATTGAATTTGAAGACTCAAAAATTGGAGTGGCTACCGGTACAGGCTTTTGTTCGTCGTAGAGCACCAACGGAAATGTTAGAGATTACCACTAAAAGCGGTAAAGCTATCACAGCTACTCCTTATCACCCGCTGTTTACTTTAAATAACGGAGAAATACAGGCACTTAGAGCAGATGAATTGCGGCCGGGAGTAAGTATAGCTACTCCGCGTTATTTGCCTGCACAAACTAACAAACAGTCAATTACTTTAACTAATTTGTTATCTGTCTTTCAGCACTCAGATCGAACATATTTACCGTTTGATGAAACCCTTTTATCTGTATTGCAAAAACAAGTAGGTTCGTCCGGTTATGGAGCTAAAACTGCTTATGCCCGTGCTTGTGGATTACAAGGTGAAGTGGTGCAAAGAGTATATCAAGGTCAGGCTCTCAATATTTCTTACGCTAAACAATTATTTCAGCATACCAAAGAAAAAGATTATTTTGCTCATCGAACGCCAAAATCCGCCAGAGAACAAAAGAGGGGTGCTATTCGGGTCCCTGAATATATAGATGAAAAATTGGCCAGATTTTTGGGTTATATAATTTCCGAAGGTCGAGTAACTAAAAGCAATCAAGTTTGGTTCGTTAACAGTGATCCGGAGGTGATCAAACAATATATTAATTGTGCTGAACAGAGTTTTGGAATTAAGGCTCGATCTTTTTCGTACAAAAAATCAGCTACGGATGTTTTGATCTTTTCCAAAACTCTTTGTCGTCTGCTTGAACGAATATTTAAAGTACCTACTAAAAATGCATCCAGACACAAAAAAATCCCTCCCCAAATTTATGCTTCCCCTGATTATATAATTGCCGCTTTTCTATCAGCTCTTTTGGAGGGTGATGGGTACTTAAAGCACAGTTTGACCTCTAAACAACAATGTTATATTGAATATGCCACAGCTAGTCGAGAGTTGGCTGGTGGGGTGGAAACCCTTTTACTCAGGCTGGGAGTTAATCCTTTGGTTAGAAAGAAGAGAAAATATGCTTCTAATACTACTAATAAAACCAAGCGCTATTATTGGTCTGTGTTTATCTATGGTAAAAGAAATTTGCAGAAATTAGCTAATCAGTTAGATATAAAAGGCAGAAAGGGAAGCAAACTTGAAGAATTTCGTCATCTAACCGGTCGAGATAACCCTAATCTGGATCTGCTACCTAATACTTTAGAGCTGGTTAATGATCTAATTAAGATCTCTAATATAAAAATTAAACCACTACGTATAAAATATCCAACTTTAGCTGCTTATAGAGACCGTCGTTGTCAGCCTAGTCGTTATGGTATAAAAAGAGTTTTGGAAGCTGTCAAAAAACACGGACAACTTAGTCAGGAGGCAGTGAAAAAAAGTCACCAGTTAAAACAGTTAGCGGAATCGGATGTTTACTGGGATGAAATTGTTTCAGTAAAAAAGAAGAAAGGCGAGGGTTATGTTTATGACTTAACAGTTGGTCAACAGCATAACTTCGTAGCTAATAATATCATTGTTCATAATAGCAACGTGGTCGAAGGCTTTCGTTTTGTGCTGGGGGAGCAGTCAATGAAAGCCATGCGGGGCGGTAAAAGCCGCGATATGATATTTAACGGCTCAACTGTAATTAGCCGCTCCAACCGAGCGGCGGCACGTTTAACTTTGGATAACTCGGACGGCATTTTTAATGTTGATTTCAAAGAGGTGGTCATTGAACGGGTGGTTCATCGGGATGGCGAGAATGAATATTATTTGAACGGAGGCAAGGTGCGCTTAAAAGATATTTGGGAGCTCTTGTCGGCGGCTCATATCGGGGTGTCCAATCACCATATAATTTCCCAGGGGCAGGCTGATCGTATACTGAATGCCAAACCGGTAGAGAGAAAAGAGATGATCGAGGATGCGCTGGGGTTAAAGGTCTATCATCACAAGAAAAGAGATGCCGAGCGAAAACTCTACAAAACCGAGGAAAATCTCCGGGAAGTGGATATTTTGCGCCGCGAGCTGGCGCCGCGGCTGCGCTACCTGAAGAGCCAGGCCGAAAAAGCTCAGCGAGCACAGGAGTTGAAAGATGCCCTGAAACGTCTTTATATAGATTACTTTAAACGGGAGTATGTTTATCTAACTCATCTCAAGCGTCAAATTGACACCGGACGCCGTGACCCCCAAGAGAAACTGGAGCAGATCGAAAACCGCATAACCCAGCTAAAACAGGAGCTGGCTTCCCGCGCCGAACAAAATAATGAAGAACGCGAGATCATCGCTTACCAATCACGATTAAAAGAAGCGCGCGAAGAAAAAGATCGGGCGGCGCGGGAACTGGCAAATATGGAGGGTCGATGGTCGGCATTGGATCAGATCAAAAGAAAAGACCAGACAAATGAAGACCGAGCGATACCTTTTGATCAATTGCGGCCTGTTGCCGGCGAGGTGGAAGAACTTTTGAATAAGGCCGAGGAAGAGGTGGATCACCGTCCGGAAGCCGCCCGTCACTATATTATGGCGGTGCGAGACAAGCTGCGTTCTTTTTTGGATAGTTTCAGAGGCAGAGACGATCAAGAACAACAGTTAAATGAAACAGAAAAAGAAAAGATAAGATTGCAGGAATTGATAACCGAGCAGCAAAAAAGAGTGGAAGAATTGAAAGAAAAAGAGCGGGAATTAAACCGTGAATATGAACAGTTTCGCGAGAATCGGGAACAGGATGAAAAACAGGACCGCGAGAAGGAGCGAGAATGGTATCAATTGATAGCAAAACAAAAGGATCTGTCCGCTGAGCTGGAACGTTTTCGTACCTTGGAGGATCGCTATCGGCGTGAGCTGAGCAGGTTTCATCAGGAATTGCAGGAGGCGGGAGCCCTGATCGGTTCGGTGGTTTTGGGTTATAAAGATGCTTCTGTTTACGGCGAGAACGGCGAGGTGTTATCCGAGCAGGAGATCAGCCAAGAGCCGCGCGAAGAACAAGAGAAAAGGCACTCGGAAATCGAGCGAAGCAAGATCCGACTGGAGGAGTTGGGCGTCGGAGGGTCTTATGAAGAGGTGATGAAAGAATATCGCGAAATAAGTGAGCGGGACGAATTTTTGGCCCGGGAAATGGAAGACCTGCGGAATTCGGTGGATTCCCTGCGTCAAATGATAGCAGAGTTGGAGAGTACTTTGGAGCAGGAGTTTCGTTCGGGGTTGAAAAAAATAGATGGACAGTTCAAAAAATTCTTTACTTCGATGTTCGGCGGTGGAAGCGCGGCGGTTCATCGAGTCAAGGTCAAACCGGCGACGCGTAAAAGATCCGTGGAGCAGGAAAGTGAAGATGACGAGGAGGAGGAATCACATCCGCAGGAAGGGGTTGAAATAAGCGTATCTCTGCCGCGCAAAAAGATCAGGGGGTTGATGATGCTATCCGGCGGGGAGCGGGCGTTGACCTCTATAGCTTTGACTTTTGCCATTACCCAGGTCAATCCGCCGCCGTTTCTGATACTGGATGAAACCGATGCCGCTCTGGATGAAGCTAATTCCGAACGTTACGGAGGCATGATCCGGGATCTGTCGCGGCATTCTCAATTGATATTGATAACTCATAACCGGGAAACCATGGCCCGGGCCGATAGATTGTACGGGGTTACAATGGGTCAAAGCGGCGCTTCCCAACTACTCTCCATTGAATTCGAAGAAGCGGAGGGAGTAGCGAATTAAATTGTAATAAAAACAGTGCAACCAACCGTGGAATAGCTTTGGGCTCTATCTATGAAGTCCCGCTCTAATTCGGTTGAGTGCGGGTGCCGAACCCTGAACCGAAGCGAAGCAGGGTACAGAGCAGGTAGTCAGATCTTATTAAAGCGGCGTTCTTCGAAACCGACTAGGACCTTATCACCCCGCGCTCTTGGTCCCTCACATGCTCCTGCATGTGAGGGGCTTCTGGCATTGGGTCCTATATATCTATGTACCAAACGGTGTATATATTTCGTGGTATACTGTATGTATGGGTAATATTTTCCTAGAATTTAAAAAGTTTGCTTTGAAGGGGAGCGTGATCGATCTGGCGGTCGGTATTATTATCGGAGCGGCTTTTAATAGTATTGTTCAATCATTAGTTAATGACATTATTATGCCACCGGTCGGTTTTGTTACCGGTGATGTTGATTTCTCTGAGTTTTTTGTTGTTTTGGGTACCGGGCAGTTTGATACTTTAGCCGAAGCTAAAGAAGCCGGTGTGGCTACCATAAATTATGGGATCTTTATTAATAATGTCATAAGTTTCTTGGTAGTGGCGCTGGTGATCTTTTTCTTGATTCGAGGAATTAACAGGTTGCGAGAACGGCAGGCCGAGGAACCCAAAGTTACGGTGACCACCAGACCCTGTCCGTTTTGTTTTAGCGAAATATCCCGGAAAGCTACTCGGTGTCCTCACTGTACTTCAAAAGTTGAGTTATATGTTGATGATCAAGTATGATCAGGTTATTGCTTTAAATCTTTCTTTGTTAATAAATTCTATTACATTATTATACATAAATACCCCGTGCTACTCGGGGTATTTTTGATTATCTTGTTTTGAGTTAATTGGGTGTCCAGCTCCAAATTTGTTTGTTACAGGATGTGCCTATTCGGCACCTGCGTCTTGCTTTGCCACCTTTCTTTTTCCGGGTAACTAACTTAAATTACTGATCAATCTGGCAATCAAAAGTGAGCCCTTACTTCTAAGGATTCAGTTATTGAGCTTAATCTAGCGCAGAATTCTCCGCAGCTTGGCTGCGGAGATGAATGCGCGACGAA
>CAYLYL010000044.1:0-7539 GCA_964388095.1 uncultured Candidatus Saccharibacteria bacterium
CGGTTCGAGACGGAGAACTATTGTCTTTATTGAACATAGCGTCCGGTCCTATCTTCGGTGCGCCAAGCTTTTATCCCCCCTTTCAGTTCAACTACATTCTCAAAATCCCACAACTCCATCAGTTTTAAGACCTCTTTGCTTCTGGTTCCTTGACCGCAGTAAATGGCGTAGTTTTCTTCACGATCCAGGGCTGTGATCTGTTGAGCAAAATCAGAGCTTTGATAATCTATATTAACCGCTCCCGGCAGATAACCTTGTGAATATTCTTCGGGAGTCCGGACATCTATGACAAACGGCTCATCCTGTTTCATTATCCGAGCGAATTCTACTGCTTCCACTCGTTTGATGATGCCCTCGTTATCATTACCCTCGTTTGTTGCCCCGTCGTACACCTGCGCCGCCAGATCATCATTGTTATTTTGATCGTAATTATGAACCGTATAACTTAATGCAATAATGAGCACTGCTATTGCAAGGATCCCTAGTAGGTATTTTTTCATATTATGTTCTTATTTTTAAAATAAGATCGATATATATATATTTAATCACAAAACTGTCATAATGTAAACAGCTATCAAAGGATATGGAGTCCGGATCGCTGGTTAATGCTTTGCCGTCTTGCTTTTTGGGCTGTTATGATATTTGCTTTGGCGGCCCTTAGCGGTACCGCAATGTCCTATTCCGAGAATGTGAAGCCGGGCGATCCCCTGCCTTCCTTGATCTTGTACCACAGACGAAGTATACAAAAGGCCTTTAGAATACGGTTTCGTTTGAGCAAAATACCTTGAATGCGATGATGGTAGCGGTCTTTTAATCTGTCGGTTCGGATCTTTTTTACTTCCGGTGATAAATTCTTATCGTCAACATCTAATTCTATTCGGTTCCACAACTCTCTGATGTTGCGGTCCATCATGCGGGAATAAAAGTTTATCCGATACCAGGCCCGAATATGAATTATTATTATCAGGATCACCGACCCTCCGGCAATTAGCAGCCACCTGCTTATCTGTAGTTCATCGATCCACTGCATAAGCGGAATGTCCATGGTTTCCAGTATATTTCTAATAACTCTTCCCATAACTGTTTATTATTTATCAAGCTTCAATGGCCTGGTTTAATTTGGTTATTATTTCGGAAGGATTCAAATCAGATTTGATAATATAGTTATTGGCTCCCAGCTGTAAACCTTTGGTAACATCATCTTCGGAGCCCAGATTAGATAGAATGATAACAGGGATATTCTTTCGACCGGGGTCGGTTTTGATCCATTCCAGTAATTCAAAACCGCTGCTATCCGGTAATATCAGGTCTAAAAGAACGGCTTGCGGATGTTCCGCTTCCATTATGCTTCTGGCTTCTCTGGCGTTAACAGCTTCCAGGGTGTTGAAATTATCCGCTCGGAGTTTGGAAACCAACATTTCCCGCAAGAATTTATCATCTTCTACGACCAATATTTGTGGAATGGACATAATTTAATGATTTAGCTGCTAATATTTATTGGTATTGTACGCAAAGCCATTCCGGTGTATGAATATAATTTAACTCGTTTTCTAATCAGTGTTCATTGAGTTTTACAAGGGTTATTGATCGATTTCTATCGTGTACTTATTGTCTCATATTATTATCAATAATACCACCTCTTGATTGTTGAGAAATGCAATAGTCAGGATGTTAATTCGCCACATATTGCGGAAATTCATTCAACATTTGATCGATGATATTTCGCATTACTGCAGATCCGCCGATCAGGTTATCGGCCGGTCCGTTGATCATCAGGATCGTGAAGGCGTAACGAGGTTCTTGGTAAGGAAAGTAACCGGTGACCCAGGAGTTGACGCGGTCGGAACCGGTACCCCGTTCTGCGGTTCCGGTTTTGGCTGCCACTTCCAGCTCAGAAAATTGCAGCGCGCGAGCTGTTCCCCCCGAATCTTGCACCGCAGCTCTCATTCCTTCTTGGATGACACGCAGATTATCAGACGAGACTTCCAGTTCTTGATAAGAAGCTCGGTTATTCAGCCGCAGAGTTGGCCGGTGTAATTTACCTCCGTTTGCCAATGCGGCGGTAGCTTTGGTTAATTGCATCGGAGTTATGGTGAATCCATACTGGCCAATGGAGGTGTTGTAAGTATCACCTAAGCGCCACATATCACCTTGAAACTGCTCGGCTTTCCATTGAGGGGTCGGTACATTACCTGCCTTTTCATAAGGTATATCAACACCGGTCTGTTTTCCTAAACCAAAACTGTCAAAATACTCTGCCATTTTATGGATCCCCAAACCTTCCAGATCTCCATATCCTCCCCCAACCTTGTAGAAATAAATATTAGAGGATACCGCCAAAGCTCGTCTCATATCAACGTCTCCATGCACTTGCCAGTCAGTGAAGATAGAGGGTCGTGTCGGATCATAGGGGTTTGGTATGGTCAATGTTCCGGCGCTGGTTAATTGTCGGTCCGGTGATATTACATTTTCTTCCAAGGCCGCCAGGGCGACGAACGGCTTAACCACCGAACCGGGAACATAGGTACCGGAGGAAGACCGGTTTAGGAACAAATTACGTTGGTCGGTAAATTGTTCTTGTAGAAGTTCTTCGTCTTCTCGGCGCGAAATAGCTTGAAGGTCAAATTCCGGATAGCTGGTAGCAACTATTAATTGGCCGGTTTCCACATCCATCATTACTCCGGCGCCGGCTTGAAACCCCACCTCTTCGGTTAACGAATTGATCTCTTGATAAAAGATCTCTTGCAGATCAGTATCAATACTTAAAGTCAGTGAATCACCCGGTTTTGGTTCCTTGATGCGGTTTTGACTGCGTATTTCCATATCAGCCCCCCGTTCCAAAAAGATCATGCCGTTTTGTCCGCTTAATAAAGGATCGTAACTTTTCTCCACTCCCGCCAGTCCTTTAAATTCTTCCTGGTAATAAAATCCGAATTTGTCTTTTCTGGGTTCCTGAATATAACCTAAGATATGAGCCAAGCCCGGTCGATCGGTGTATTCTCTACTAAAGGCATTTCGACTACCTGCTTCATTTTCCGGTAATTCATTCCATGCCAGTATATTGTCATTGCGATCGTATATAATCCCTCTTTCGGCAAATAATGGCGTGTAGTTCATGCGGTTTCTTTCGCTTTGTAGAACATAGGACTCCCCTTCCACTATTTGAATGAATCCCACCCTAAATAATAAGCTCGCTGCCAGCAAGATAAATACCAACCCCAGAAAAAAGACCGCCTTACCGGACAGCGGCATCTCCATTCGTGTAGAGTGGTCTTGATGTCCCACATCCCCACCGACTAAAGAAGGGTTATCCAGCAATACCTCATCAGGTGCTATTTCCGGGCAGTTGTTTTTCTTTTTCTCCGATCTCATAGTTGGTGGTGTTCATTATCGATCAATGGTAAAAAGCCAATCGGGGCTTAAGTTGTTCGATAGTTAAAATGATGATCGCGGTGACTAAAGTCATTATGAGCCCCTCAAGACCGGAGTTGGAGGGGGCAAAAAGAGCATCGATCCATAATGCAACAACAATACCTTCTAAATACCACGAAAACGCAAAGGCACAGATCACCACTGTTGCTATTATTATCCACCACGGTAAAAATATTGCAAGCAAACACCACAAAAATAATAATATTAACCTGATAAAAATGCTCCCTTTGCTCATATTATTATTCGTTATTGGTCGGCATATACGCTTCGTTATCGCCATTCACTCCCTCTCCGACAGTAATATATTTGAGTTGTGAGATATCTACCGGCAGCCGTGCGTAGACCTTTTGGAATGAACCGGTATCCGGCACGTCCACTCTGATCACCTCCCCGATTATTTTTTGTTCAAATCCGGGTATTAACAACAGATCACCAACCTCCACTGATTCGTCCAGCGATAGTTCGAACTCAAAACCGCTGCCGGTGCCCTCAACCTGTACGTTTTTTTGCAACGGGAACAAAATGGCCTCGGTTTTTTGTCCTCCGGCGGAATATAATTTAAAGCGAGAGCTTACCGGTTCAGTCGATAAGATCTCCCCCAAAGCCACTCTCCCTCCGACAGTAATTTTGTCTCCGGTTGTTATACCGTGCCTGCTGCCGCGATCAATAACCCATAGGTCATAAAGGGAAGCGGAATCACGACTGATAATAGCTGCCGGTACCCCCTCCTGATATTCACGATCCAGTTTTTGGTAAAGTTCTTGAAGTTCGGCTACCGCCACCCGATAAGCCAATCCGCCGACCCGTTCTTCGATCAAGGCCCTTTTTAGTAGTTCATTTTCTTCATGCAGCTGTGATTTACTGGACAATTGAGCTCTTAGATTCTGATAGCTGTCATCAATATTGCTTCTCAATTGCCAGACCGGAGAAGCTAAATAATTAACCGTTTCGCCTATAACTCCCGGCCAAAACCAATATGCACCCGTTAAGAATATGGCTCCCGCCAATATTAACAGGAATGACGCATAGATCTTACTTTTGCGGTGATAATTCGTCTTCATGCTCAATAAGTACTTCTTGATAATTTTCAAGATCTTCCAAAATAACCCCGGCACCGCGGGCTACCGAAGTAAGAGGATCGTCGGCAACATAAACCGGAACTTTAATATGCTCTTCCAGTACCGAGCTCAACCCTCTTATCAACGCTCCCCCGCCGGCTAAATAAACTCCTCTTTGCATAACGTCGGATAAAACCTCCGGCGGAGTGGTTTCCAGCACTTCTTTGGCTGATTCTATAATATTATCAATTGATTGACTCAGAGCTTCTCTCATATCGGCATCGGTTACAACCACTTCTCGCGGTAAACCGGTTACCAGATCGCGACCTTTGATGGTAGCTTCCAACGGCTCCTCGGCCGGAGTAAGCATGGCTATGGCTATTTTGGTATTTTCAGCCGTTTTTTCACCGATTAAGATCTTGAATTCACTTCTTACGTAATTGATGATGTCTTGATTAAGCTGATCACCGGCTACTCGCAGGTTCTTTGATTGAACTACGCCCCCCAACGAGATAACGGCAATATCCGATGTGCCGCCGCCCAGATCGATGACCATGGTGCCGACCGGTTCTTTAACCGGTAAACGGATGCCCACAGCTGTCGCCATCGGTTCCTCTACAATGTGCACCTCGCGTGCTCCGGCGCTTCTGGCGGCATCCCGTACCGCCCGGATCTCTACGTTGGTAATACCTGATGGTACTCCTACGATCACTCGGGGGCCTAAAATGTTCCATCGGGCGGTCTGTACTTTTCGCAACAGATAAGACATCATTTCTTCGGTTACTTCAAAGTCAGAAATAACTCCGTCAACCAATGGACGTACCGCCTTGATATGAGAAGGGGTGCGCCCCAGCATTTGTTTGGCCTGAAGGCCTACCGCTACAACTTTTTCGGTCTTTTGGTTTAACGCCACCACTGACGGTTCATTTAAAACAATGCCTTTATCTGCTAAATAAACCAGGGTGTTACTGGTTCCCAGGTCTATACCAATATCGGCCGAAAACCACTTATGAAAATTGATCATAATCTTCGTTTTTAATTTATTACCAAACCTCACTCCCTTTCGGTAAATTCCGCCCGTCCGGGTGTGATCCAACTTCTCTTTACTTGAACACCATACTACACAAATCGAGGACTAAAGTCCATCTTTTAGCCGGCAGCTGTCCCCATCAAACCCCTTATCCGTTGAAGATCTGAATAATATCGTTGATGGTTATGACCACCATTAGGACTAACAACAACAGGAAGCCGACCCCGTTCACCGCTCCCACTACTTTAGGATCCAGCTGTTTCCGTGTTACCCCTTCTATGGCTACTATTAATAGACGGCCGCCGTCCAGGGCCGGAAAGGGAGCCAGGTTAATAACCGCCAGATGAAGAGAAATAATAGCAGTAAAGTTCAGCAAGGTGCTCAATCCTTGCTCGGCAGCTCGATCTACCAATGAAACGATACCTACCGGTCCGGCCACCTGAGAATAATCAGCTTCGGCGCGAAAGATGTCAGCTATAAAGCCGCCCAATTCTACCGGTATTCGTTCGGTTAACTTTATGCTTCGTTCCATTCCGTAGTATAATGCCGGCACTATCGGCGCTTGAGCTTCTCCGATGCTCGCCAACCCCACTCCCAACTGCCGCTCTTCCGGCGGATCGCTCAAGGCCGGTATTTCCTTGGTTAACTTTATCTCTTCATCTTTTTCCGGGTCAAATCTTTGCAATGTCAACATCCAGGATTTTCCTCCGTGCTCTTGGACTACCTCGTCCAGTCCGCGTGAACCGGGAAAAGAAACAACTTGGTCGTTATACCGCGCTTCTATTACCTGATCGCCGGGCTTGATCTCGAGATTTTCGGCTACTGAACCTTCCTTGATCTGAGTGATAAGCAAAGTTTGCGGGGTGAAATAGTTGTCATCAACAACCCCCTCGGCTTCGGTTACTCCTAAAGCATAGCTTCCGGATAACAACAGCCAGGCCAAAAGAAAATTAAAAAAAACACCGGCGAACAAAACCCAGGCCTGTGTTAATCGGGATTGTTTGATCAGACTTCTTTTTTGGTCCCCATCTTCGGCGGTTACATCTTGAGGATTTTCACCGTGTATTTTAACAAATCCTCCGAACGGTATGGCATTGATGGTAAACTCGGTCTCTCCCCAGTTAAACAGCTTAGCCAAACGCGGCGGGAAACCAATTCCGAACTCATCTACCCGTACCCCGGCTCTTTTGGCGGCCAAAAAATGTCCGAATTCGTGAACCAGTATTAGCAGTACTATTACCGCTATAAATATAATTATGGTCATAGTGATATTTGATTAACTTAACTCTGCTGAAACTCGCCGGAAAACAGCCCTACGAGCAAAAAACACCCACTTTCGGCAAAATTTTAAAATGGGTCGGAAAATTTAGAGATCCATGATTTCTTTTTCTTTGGTTTCGGTCAACTCACCGATCTCCTTGTTGGCCTGATCTATTTTTTTCTGCAGTTCCTCTTTTAAACGAAACTTGTCATCTTCGGTAAGCTCTCCGGCTCGTTCTTTTTCCTGGATATCGCTCCAGACCCGCTCCCTTTCTTTTCTAAGCGAAACCCTTGCCTCCTCTCTTCTTTGCAAAACTACTTTTTTTAGTTGTTCACGCCGCTCGGCACTGAGGTCCGGGAAGGCCGCTCTAATACCTTGACTGTCGGCGCTGATGGATAGACCGAGGTCCGATGTTTGCAGCGCTTTTTCGACAGCTTTCATTTGCGATGTATCCCACGGCACTATACGCAGGGTCTGCGCTCCCTGTACGCTGATGTTGGCCATCTGGTTGAGCGGCATTTTCATTCCGTAAGCTTCCACCATTATCTTTTCAACTACGGCGGTACTTGCTCTTCCGGTCCGGATACCGGCGAATTCTTTTTTCAGCCACTCAGTGACCTCATTGATCCTTTTTTCTAGTTCTTTAAAGTCATACATATTGTTAATTTTAACACAGTTTGAATATGATTTTCAAATCTCATAATTTAATCCATAAACCCCCAGCTTTAGCTGGGGTTGTCAGGTTTGAAGGCATGGCC
>CAYLYL010000045.1:0-7389 GCA_964388095.1 uncultured Candidatus Saccharibacteria bacterium
ACCGCTCAACAGTGATAATTGATTATAACATACAGACACCTATGCCAAGAGCCCCTCATATGCAGAAGCACGTGAGAGCTATTCGGCTCGCTTATAAACCTTTTAACACATCGCCGTAACTTCAACTGCAGATGGTGATTTCTCAACTGAAGATAAAATAGAAGCTCAGTTTAACCCCTATAAAAAAATGAGACCGCCCCTCATAGCGAGGGCCGGTCTTTATTTGATCACCTGCACTCCGTCCGGAAAACCTTCTTCCGGATCAGGATGTTCATGCAACCACATCCGGCCGAACTCATCCCAAACCGCCCGGCCTGATTCCAGATCTTGACCACAACCGGCCAATAAACCTGAGGATTCTTCCTGCAACTCGTACCCCTGATCAATTAACTGCCGGACCAGAGGTGACGTTGGGATACTCGGTTGCGTTTGATCCGCAACCTTCAACACCCAAAAGAGAAGCTCTCTTATATAATCCTCAATGGGAGCATCTCCTTTCCAAACTTGTCCCGCCTCGTCCACCACCGTCGAGCTGTAGACCAACTCAACAGCAGTAGACTCATAACCGGGCCAAATTAACCCGGTCGGAATATAGCCGGCGACTTCCAACCGCTGGCTTAACTCAACGATATCCATAATTTATAGATACCTCCTTTCTTTTTTCAATACTACAGTAAAAAATAGGTTCTGTCCAGGACATAAGACAAGTAACCGGCCGACGGTTTTTATACCGTCGGCCGGTTGCCGATAAGCTTTATTCAGTTGCAGGTTTTTAATATTAACGTTCTATTTTCTCAAACCGTGCATCATTACCCTCTCTAGACCTATAAGCCCGGTCTCCGTACCACAGAATGATCCGGTCTTCATTTTGATCCCAGTAGCCGGCATCCGGTGTAACATCATAATCAGGTAAACCGTTTATCCAGCCGCCGGTTAATTCAAAATAATAAGAACCACCAAAGCGATCCACCCGGCGCCTGTATACTTCACCGTTTTCATACCACAAATGCATCCCTTCTCCGCCGCTGTCATGTAACGACTCACCATAGTAATAGGCCAGCTTCGGAGCTCGCCCCTTCGGCAAGCCGGAATCTTCAATATCATCCCGGGTCCGACTCAATATCTCCGGTGAATACCTCTCGAACTGATCACGGCCGCTATCCCAGTCATACCGGTAACCATCTTCGGTCCAAAGCTCTACTTGACCGTTATTGAAGCCGTGCCAATATCCGGTTACCGGTTGAAAATCGGAAGATATCAAAGCTGTTTCTTTTGATAGATCCACTTTTCGAAGTCTATTGTCAGATTCTTTATCGATATCAATATAGTAATCTCCTTCTTCGTTCCAGTAGCCGAACACCGGATCATCCCCCAATTCATGGTAATAAGCGATAGTTAAGGGTTTGAAATCCTCAGGCAAAGCAACGCCCGGTCGAGAACTTTGAAAGCCGGTTCTTTCTTTACCGGAGGAATAAAACCGCTCACCGTCTTCATCCCATAAAGTTATCACCCCGGCATTATAATACCCCAAAGAAGGTGTAAATCCGGACGGTAAACCGTCATAGAAAGATGCTTCTACTTCTGTCTCATAATCCAATCCACTAATAGTAAAACGGTCACTTAGTGCTTTAATTCCTTCAGTCCCCGCTTTACCGGCTATTTCTCGAACTCCCACCCGGTAATGATCCGGTTCTTTAGGAAAGTACTCTTCCACTTTTCTATCTAAAGCCGGCTCTGAAGGTACCCAATCGTAAGAACCCTGATCCGAAGGAACTTCTACATCGATAAGAAACATATCCCCGATCTGACTTCCGTCTGCGCTATAACCGGCCAGTAATATATCCGCTCGTTCTTCCACATTCTGAGCTTGCCAAGCAATGTTCACCGAGTCGTCTGCTTCTATCCGGCTTCCGCTTCTCGGTCTGGTAACTTCTATTCGGGGATCGTCATCTTGTTCTGAGACCATCTTTACCGTAGTCGGGTTTAATGATCGATCCGGCGCATGATGCATCACCATATTATCTCGATCCCGAGCCCGTACTCCTTCTTGAGGTACATACATTTCAATAGTGTCTCTGTTTGAGAAACTGCTTCGATCGGACCTTTTGCCTTTCAGATAAAAAGTCTGCTCTTGATTAGCCGAAACGGTAGGAACATCCCCGGTAAAAAATCTGGCCCGCCAATGATCGCTGCCGGGTTGATGATAATCAGAGCGGCTGCTTATACCTGACACTTCATAACTACCCCCCTTGCCAAGATAATATAAATTCAGTTCGTCAAAATATCTCGACGGACGTTCAGTAAAATGAAAATCAATGCGCCTTACATCAAGGTCCGAATTGCCGGCCCGAACCGTCAGTTCATATACCCTCTTTTCTTCATTCGGTTTCATTTCAACAAAGACCAACTGATCGCCGGATCTTTCCGCTTGAAAACCTTGAGACTGTTCTTCTTCCACTATCCGAAAAGTATCACTGCGTCCGTATTCTTCGGTGTCTGTATTCTCTACCCTTACATAATACCTACCTTCCGGCACCAAAAACATATTATCCTTATTGAAGCAGCTATCCTCGATCACCTCCCCACTGGGCAATCGACAGTCTTTGTCACTAACCACACCGGCTACCCAAGCAATGGAACCATAACCAAAAGGAGGTATTCGACCAACCGTTCTATAATTTCCTTGACTGGTACGCTCCTCTAAATAAACCTTTGCCTCGCTGTCTTGTTGGTAGATGGCCTCCCGATTAGTGGGCGCCCCGGTCCACTCAATATTCTGCTTATAAGATTTATTGCCCATTAACGTATCTGTAACACGAGGACTTCGCACCCATTCATCATTATGAGACGGTGAAACAACCTCAATGGAACCACCCTCTTCCTGTCGGTTAAGCTTTTCTTCCAGCTCTCGTATTCTGCGTAATAATTGTTCAATGACCGATCTTAAAGCTTCTTCGTTATGACTATCATTAGCTCGGGCTACTTCCGAGTTAAAAGAAACTGCGGCCAAAGGCCCCAGCACGAACAAAGCCATAATAAAAAATAACAATAACCTATTGAACTTTTTAGGTTTCAAATTATTCATGATCTAATATAATTACATTTAATAAATAGAATTTACTACACTCAATTTCTTAGTGTAGTAAATAATATTGTGTCAAATTTATTAAATTCTGTCAAGATATAAATTGCTTTGACACCTCACTGCTCAGGCCGTCGGCTTTCGGAAGTATCGCACCACCACCACTAACAGCACCAATAATACCAAACCAGCCGTGATCAATCCCACCCCAAAACGCACTCTATCTTGGGCGTTAGTTAATGAACCGCTAACTAAAGCAATAAAGGAGCGGCTTTCCTGATCGGTTATTTGAGCCCTTAACGGGATCTTAACTCCGGTAGCCGCCCCTAGAGTTCGCTCCCCTTCAGCTAACGGCTGAGATACCACCGAAATATTAGTGGTTATCAACTCATCATCTGAAGAATTAACAGTTACTTCCGTTATCTGTTCTTCACCGCTGGCTAAAATAAAACTGGACGGTTCAACTTGGACCTTTCTGTCAAAACTGTCCGGGTAAACCTCAACCAGCAACACCCCGGCAGTGGGATTGCTGATAGTTAAAGTATCGGATAATTCCGCTTTTTCTCCTTCCAGGTCCAGTTCCGCCGGCGAAACACCCAAGCCACTAGCAGCTACTGATGAGACCGGTACTGTAAAGCAGATAATTGCTGCCATTAGAATTATTGTTCGCATAAGCTATTTAGCTGTTACCCAAAAGACCAGGGTGCCTTCCATAGAACTGTCCAGTCCCGGGCTGTCAGTAGGCACGGTCAAACTCAGGTCAATGTCATTAGACTCTCCCGCCTTCATCGTATCCCGGAATTGCCGCCACGGTTCATAAGCTATTTTTAGATGTTCTCGAAAAAGAGAGTGGCCGCTGACACCGGCGGCGGTCTCTAAGGCGGCTGTTCCTTCATTGTGAAGGGTCACAGTTTCCTCCAACTGCTGACCGCGCTCTGCCTCCGTAAAGAAAAATTCTGGTTCACTGCCATCAGAAGCGGTAACCTGAAAAGAGATCTCCGGCTCTTCTTCTTTTTCTTCCTCTTCTTCCTCCCCCTCTTCTTCGGACAACTCTACCCGCAACGGAACCTCTGCTCGCCCGCCTTTATCTTCGGCTATCCTTTCATCGGCTTGTTCCCACTCATCGAATAACCACAGTACATAATCCTGTTCCTCCAGCTGCCGATCAGCCGAACCCTCGCTGATCTCGTCCAATGATTGCCAATTAACAGTGTAGAGCCATCCGGTCTGACCGCTGGCAGTTAAACCGGCGATCGAGGTTAAATAAGGACCGAAGTCGCTTTGCTCTATCTCGTACTCATATTCACATTGCTCAGCCGCATTCTTAATCACCATTAAAGGAGTTTCGGCCTCCACCGCACCCTGACAGATCTCCTCTTCTTCACCCAGGATCCGGAATCTTACCGATGGTGCTCCGGATTCCGGATTATCATGGCCCGACTCTGTTTCCACCGGATAACCATAACCGGCCAAAGCCACTACTACATAAGAGGTCTCGGTGGGAGTAAAAGCGTTCTCCTGTCTGTCTGATTGGTGCCGAAAATAACCCTCTTCACTCTGAAGCGAGAGTAAATAATCCCGAGGAGAGTTTTCTTCCCGGGTCCAATATTGCAAGTTTTCTTCCTCCAGAACATTGATCATCGACATTACCCAGGCAGCGGAAGCAGCATCAGAGCTATCACCGGGAGTATAAGGAAAACCACCATCTTCATTTTGAGCTTGTCGCAGATAATCAAGAGCTTCAACTATGGCCGGATCTTCATTCGTTGAACCGGTCGCCACCAACGCCATAACCGCCGCAGCAGTGGTGTTAGTATCACCGTCACTTGCCACCGCAAAACCCCAACTGCCGTCCGACAGTTGGTTATCCAACAAGAACGATCGGGTCTCCACTACCGCTGAGTGATCCTGTTCGCCGGCCGCGGCTAAAGCCAGAATCGCGAAGATGCTATCGTTCAATAGATCCAGCTCTCCGATCTGACCCTCCTGATGATAAGTCAACAACTCCTGTACCAGGTCACTGTCCGGATAACCCCGGGGATCCTTATCTGCGGCGGTTAAGGCCAAGATCGGAGCTGTATAATTGATTGCTTTATCGCCCTCGGTATCTTTTAGGTGTTCGGTACTTGCTTCCTCATCGGCAGCAATTAAAGCCATGGTACTCCAAGCGCTGGGATCGGTTGTTTTCAGATATTCGGCCGCCTCGGTAATAGCACTCTCTTGAGCCGAAGCCGAGAGCCCCAAAATAAGCCCCAAACCAAAAATAAACATCAGGGCCGGTAAAAGCCCGTAAATTGAATATGATCTCATAAATTAAAATCCCCTCTTTGAGGTAGGGGTAGTGGAGCGCTCCGGGTAAATGAGTATCCGAGGGTAGAAAACCCTGGAGCGAGTCGCCACCACCTCTTTGCTCGAAGAGATGAAGGTTAAAATGACCGAGTTCGGCATTCGGACTGAACCGCCTACTAAAATTTAATAGGCGGAAACACCGTTGCGGCACAGCGCGGGATTCTCACCCGCTTCCCCGTTACCCGATCGATTGACAATGTGCAACCAAGGTTCGACTACCTCAGTTGATAATAACCAGAGTTTATTATAATGAACCGCCTAAGTCAAATTAGTTTAAAAATAATATCTCCTGTGGGAATATTACGGCAGCATCTTACCTTCATTTCGATCAAACACCTCCACCCCGTCAGGCCGTACTACCTTAAGTTCATTGTCTGCAACTATTACCCCGCTCCCTTCCGCCAAGGCCCAAATGATCGGGATTGACCGGTTCTCTTGCAGAGCTTTGATAGCTTTATCCTGGCTCGGGTCATAATGACACCAAATACTCACTCCGTTCAAGAGATCCAGGCCGGTCAGGTCACAAAGCCCAATCTCGTTCTCATCTTTACTGGTTGCAATACTGCAACCTAAAATGATAGCCCCGGCACTGCCGCCGTAAATCGGCAACCCGTCTTCGGCCACTGCTCTAAAAAGTTTTGTTAAATTGAATTGTTTGAATAGATGCAGAAGTTTGTAGGTATTTCCTCCGCCGATGTAGATGCCGGCAAACTCGCTCAGTTTTTCTTCGGTGGCAGTTTTAAGATCCGATTCATCCCATACTTCTATTTTCTCAATACCGAGCGGATTTAATGCCTTGTTAATCCACTGCCGACAGTCCGTCAGTGAGTATCTGGCCATATCCATAGCAATCGGTATATAGAGCATTGGGCGCTCCCGACCTATGCCTTCGGCCCATTTTTGATCTAAAGTTCGAGACTGCACTTCATCACCGCCGCCGGATAGATATAATTCCATAATTTATTTACTTTTGATTTTAGTTTTTTCAATTAATTGAAATTTTGTTGCAAATTTTAGATCAACACCGAGAGATCGTTCGGGTACTGTTTTAGAATGTACCCGGAAAGCAAATTTTTTCAAAAGGCCAACTTTGCAACCAAAATCTGACCAACTTTTTAAGCTCCTGTTGACGTTGTTTCGAGTATTCTGTAGAGCGTAACCAGCCATACACTTCCGCATCACAGTCGTTTGAGGGTGAAGGAAAAATATAGATACAACCTAAATACTTTTGAGATCCGGCATCCTCAACCACATAGGCAAATGAACTCCGAATCTGAAACTCTTTCTCGTGCCAGCCCAGATCGATCAAGTCCTGACGTTTATCCAGACCCGGTTCCGGCCACTTATCCCGTTCACCAAAAACCCCCTGCAGATCTTCTACACTTTCCATAACCGCCCGGTAATCTTCTTCCAGGTCATCAATAGACAGCATGCGCAGACGAAAATCCCCAAGCGTAACCGATTCGGGTACTTCAAATGTGTCAGGAATGAACATGGTTCCTATATCACTTATCTAAAATTATACTTATTCCAAAGACATGATCTGCAACCCCTTCTCCTCCACCTCTTCTCGAGGCCAATGCAAATCCGCCAGCTTGAAACGAGAGACTTGAACTACTTTCTTTTCCATTTCCCGACCGGTGTACTCCCCGCTTTCCGGGTCCCACTCCTGCAACACCAATACATCACCCTCTTCTACTTCAAATTCGTTCAACCTCAAATCGAACTTCTTTTTACCGGAGAGAACGTTATCAAAATACTCGGGATGGATCTTCTTTTTGATCTTTTTCATTATCAAATAATAACATAAACCGCCCAACTGATCATCGTTATTCCAATATTCTTGAGAATATTGGAATGTTAAATGTTAAATTATCAATCCTTATCTCACTTTATTTATCTCAATAAAAACAAACTCGAAAACATCGAACCGGATTTAAAATAATCATAACTTTTGC
>CAYLYL010000046.1:0-3507 GCA_964388095.1 uncultured Candidatus Saccharibacteria bacterium
ATATTTATTTGACATCAGGGAAGCATAACGGTATAATAAATAAGTAAGTTCGCGTCAGGCGAGCTTAATTTTTTGCAGAAACCAACCTCAAGCAGAAATCGTTTGTTACCGGTCACAATTTAATAACGCTATAAACTTTATATTATGATGGACTTAAAAGTGATTCATTCCATATTAAATCAGCTGGAAGAAGAGCGAGGTATTCCGCGCGAGCGAATAATCGAGGCCATAGAAGGAGCTATCGCCACCGCCTATAAGAAAGAATACGGCAAGAAAGGGCAGATCGTGAAGGCTCATTTCAATGAACAGACCGGTGACGTCGAACTGGAACAGATCAAGATCGTGGTAGATGAAGAAGCGGCCGTTTTTGAAGATCAAATAACCGATAAAGAAGAAAAGAAACAGGCCTTGGAAGAAGGCAAGGTGCTCTTTAATCCCGAACAACACATCCTGCTCGAGGATGCCCGCCGCATCAAAAAAGGCGCCGAGGTAGAGGAAGAGATAAGTTTTCCCCTGGAATCCTCGGGAGAATACGGCCGGATCGCCGCTCAAACGGCCAAACAAGTTATTATGCAAAAGATCCGCGAAGCGGAACGCTCCTCGGTTATGAGCGAATTCGGAGAACTGGAAGGCGAAATAGTGAACGGCGCCGTCCAGAGAATAGAAAGAGGTAATGTTTTCGTCGATCTGGGCCGTGCTACCGGCCTGTTGCCGTACGAAGAACAGATCCGTGGCGAGCGCTACCGGCAGGGTGAACGGATCCGGGCTTACCTGTTCAATGTGGAAGAAAGCTCCCGCGGAGTTTTTCTGCGCCTCTCCCGTTCCCATCCGCGATTTCTGGAGAAGTTGTTCGAGGCTGAAGCTCCCGAGATCAGAAACGGACTGGTAACCATAAAGTCAGTGGCTCGCGAACCCGGCAGCCGCAGTAAAATAGCGGTTTTTTCCGAGGATGAAAGCGTTGACCCGGTCGGTGCTATGGTCGGCCAGCGCGGAGTACGGGTATCTACCGTGATGAGTGAGTTGGGAGGCGAAAAGATCGACATCATTGAGTGGTCAGAAGACCCGGCCCAGTTCATTGCCGACTCCCTGTCACCGGCTCAAGTACTCAGTGTAGAGATAGACGAAGAACAAAAATGGGCCCAGGCCGAGGTCCAGGAGGATCAGCAATCTTTAGCCATCGGCCGCAGCGGCCAGAATGTCCGGCTGGCCGCTCGTTTGACCGGCTGGAAAATAGATATTCAGTCCCTAGAAGGTGAATCAGTGGCCCAAGCCGACACCGAAGGCGAGGTGGAGATCAGTGAAGAACAGCAACCCTCCGAAACCGACAAACAGCAAGAAGAAGCCGTCCAAGAAGAAACGAACCCTTCATCCCAAGAAGACAAGAAAGAAACATCGGTGGAGCCGGGATCGGAAGAGGCAGAAGAAGAGGGCTCATCCGAAGAATCTCAACCGGAAGGAGGGGAAGATTCTTCCGAGTCCTCCGTGACAGAAAAAGAAGAAAACTCCTCCCCGAATCCCGAAGAGGGCTCGGAAGGAGAGGAGGAACAGGAAACAGAAACCGCCCAAGAAGAGACCGAGGCCGAGAAACAGGAGTAAAACAGGGAAACCTTTGATACCGGGAAGCGTAAATAACAGGGAACGGTTTAAAACCTTCCGGCAAAATATCACCAATGAGCGAAAATTCGTCTTCCAACCGGCCTGTTACTGAGCCGGAAAATAACAACCACAACCCGGATGAAAGTTCATCTTCCGAACCCTGGGGACCGATAATAGCAGTAGTGTTGATCATTATCCTGATGGTCTTGGGTAGTTGGTATTTTTTAGCTCAAATTTAAGCAAAACTGAACAACCTACTTTCAAAGCAACTCCTTGTTGTATATTGCGCAATATCTGAGCGGTAGTTAATACAGTACAAAGCAAAAACCGTCCTGGGGACGTTTAACTTCCACAAAATAACATCCGGCTGAGGAAATTTTGTCTCAGTTGCAACTGTTTTCCATTCTCCCTTGCATAACTCCGGCAGGCAAGTTAAACTCAGCATCATATGACCAATACATCACAAAACAAAAAACAGTCGGAGGATACCGCTCCGCAATATAGCCAAAACACCTCGGTTAGCGATCTTTCCGGTTCAGAAATAGAAATAACCGGCGAGGTCTCGTCCGAACAGATGCAAGCCCATAGAAGCGAAGCTATGGACAAACTGCGTGAAGAAGTGGAGGTAGACGGCTTCCGCAAAGGCCAAGCACCGGATTCTGTTATTGAAAATAAAGTGGGCGAACAACGTATCTTACAGGAAACGGCCGAAGCCGTGCTGAAAAAGGAGTACCCCCGCCTGCTGATGCATCATCAGATCAACCCCATCGGCGCCCCCCAGATATCGATAACCAAACTGGCACCCGACAACCCGATGGAGTTCAAGATCCGCACCGCTGTAATGCCGGAGATCAAATTGCCGGATTATAAAACCTTGGCGGGACAAGCGGCAGGAGAAAGTGAAGACCCGCAAAAGGCCGGCGAGGACATTAGCTCGGAAGAAGTGGACGAAGTTATCACGAATTTAGAAAATCAATTAAGCCAGCAGAATCAAGATTCGGGAGAAGATTCCGGCTTGGTATCGGAAAGTGGCGAGCCGTTAACCTCTTCGCAGTTCAAACTAACCGACGATAACGTGGGACAGTTGGGGAACTTTTCTTCCCTGGCCGAACTGCGGGAACAGATAGCGTCAAATATCCGGAACGAAAAAGTGGGACGCGCCACCGACCAGCGGCGGCTCAATATTATGGAAAAGATAATAGCAAATACCGATTTTGAGGTGCCGGAACTTTTAGTGAACGAGGAACTGAGGCAGATAACCAAGAAGCTGCAACAGGATGTGGAAAATGCCGGTTATTCTTTTGACGATTACCTGAAACAGATCCAAAAGACCCAGCAAGATCTGGAATCAGAATGGCGCCCGCAGGCCGAAAAGCGGGCCCGGATCCAACTGATACTCAACCAAATAGCCGATGAGGAACAGCTGGAGCCCGATCAAGAAGTACTGGAACAACAAACCCAGAATATACTACAGCAATACCAAGACGCCGAGCCGGAGCAGGTTCGTGCTTATGTGCGCACTCAACTGCTTAACGAACAGGCCTTCCGTCTGTTGGAACAACAAGACGACAGCAGCTCAGCACAAGGAACCAAAACCGCTTCCGATCAAGAAAGCGCCGAGAAACCGGACAACTCCGAACCGTCATCTCAAGACGAGCCGGAACCGCAAACCAACACCGAGCAGGACACCGGATCCACCGAACCAAATACCGAAGCCACTGAAGATCAAACCGAGAAAGAACAGTAAGATCCTGCCCCGAGAGCAAAACATTCTTTCAAACATGCAATCCCGCTCTTTGTAAAGAGCGGGATTGCTTTCGCCCGAAATCCGAAATCACAATTTGCTTCGCAAATTTGATTGGGCAAACATTTTGAGCGAAGCTCAAAAGTGTTTTCGCCCTTAATACCTAA
>CAYLYL010000046.1:3607-7368 GCA_964388095.1 uncultured Candidatus Saccharibacteria bacterium
ACAGATCCCGTAATACAAATTTGTGTTTGTATTATAGGCCGGCTTTTGTTATAGTGCTGAGGTGAGGTAGCGGTAAATAAGGTACTGGTGATTGAAAAACCGCGCCTCTGATTATCAATTTTTCAGCCGTTATGCTTATACCTACCGTTATTGAAAAATCCCAATTTGGAGAACGGGCTTATGATATATACTCTCGCCTGCTCAGAGAGCACATTGTTTTTCTGGGGGGTCCGATAGAGAGCAATAGTGCCAACATTATCATTGCTCAACTGCTTTTTCTGGAATCCGAAAACCCCAAGAAAGACATCCAGTTATATATTAACTCCCCCGGCGGTTCGGTAACGTCCACCTTGGCAATGTTGGATACCATGAACCACATCAAGAACGACGTTTCCACTGTCTGCATCGGTACCGCCGCTTCCGGCGCCGCCATTATGCTGTCGGCCGGCGCTAAAGGGAAACGTTACGCCCTGCCCAATGCCGAAGTTATGATCCACCAACCTTCGGGAGGAACCGAAGGTCAGGCCTCGGACATTGAGATCACCGCTAAGCACATCCTTAAAATAAGATCACGGCTAAACAAGATCCTTGCCAAGAACACCGGCCAGAAACAATCCCAGATCGAAAAAGATGTCGATCGTGACTTCTTTATGAGTGCCGAAGAAGCCAAGAAATACGGTCTGATCGACAAGATCTATTCCACCAAATAATTTTGCCGGTGCCACTCTTTGTTTAACTTATCATCTCTTAGCTTATTAAGAGATGAGTAATTAATTGCTTATGGAAACACAAACCGCACTTTTGATCTCCGCTCTGATCCTGGCGGCCGGGGTAGCCCTCGGTTATTTTCTGCGTTGGGCTATAGCGGCCGGCCGTAAAGGATCGGTCGAACTGAAGATCAAACAAATGATGCTGGAGGCCCGGGAAGAAGCCAAGAAGGTCATCACTGAAGCGGAAAAGAAAGCGGAAGAAAAAATAGCCGAGAGCCAGCAGGAGATCCGCGAGAAAGAAGAACAGAACAAAAAAACCGAAGACCGACTGATCAAAAAAGAAGAAATGCTGGACCAGCGTCAGATGGATCTGGACAAAGAAGAAGAACAGATCAAAGCAAAACTCACCGAAATCGAAAACGAGAAAGACAATCTGCAGAAGTTGAAGGATCAAGAGTTAGAAACCCTGGAAAAAGCGGCCTCCTTGTCAACCGAAGAGGCCAAGGAACAGTTAATGGAAAGGGTTAGCCGCCAGTCCGAAGAGGATCTGTTGGTGAGAATGCAGAAGTTGGAAAAAATGGGCCAGGAGCGGTTAGAAGAACGGGCCAAAGAAATATTGACCTCCGCCATCCATCGAATGGGCAACTCGGTCTCATCGGACATTATGTCCACCACTGTTTCCATTCCTTCCGACGAGATAAAGGGTAAGATCATCGGTAAAGAAGGAAGGAATATTAAGGCCTTTGAGCGCTCTACCGGGGTGGAGATAATAGTGGACGATACTCCCGGCGCTATTACCCTGTCTTCCTTTGACCCCATCCGCCGACAGGTTGCCCGTGTAGCGCTAGAGAACCTAATACTGGACGGCCGGATCCAACCCACTAAAATAGAAGAGAGCACCGAAAAAGCCCGCGAAGAGATCAATCGCATCATAAAAGAAAAGGGTGAACAGGCCGTTTACGACTGCGGTGTTTATAACCTGGATCCGCGTTTGGTTTCCATTCTGGGACGGCTCTATTTCCGTACCAGTTATGGCCAAAACGTCCTCCAACACTCGGTCGAAATGGCTCACATTGCCGGATTGATCGCCGAAGAGTTGGGTGCCAACGTGGCGGTAGCTAAGGCCGGAGCCCTGCTTCACGACATCGGCAAAGCGGTGGATCATGAAGTGGGAGGCACCCACGTAGAGATCGGACGCCGCATTTTACAGAAATTTGATGTAAAGGAAGAAATAATAAAGGCAATGCAGGCCCATCACGAAGAATATCCGTTCGAGACCATTGAATCCATTATTGTACAGGTAGCCGACTCCATCTCCGGCAGCCGGCCCGGCGCCCGGCGCGACACGGTAGAGAACTATCTGAAGCGGCTCAAGGAACTGGAGTCTGTGGCCAACTCTTTCCCGCAGATCGAGAAGTCCTATGCCATCCAGGCCGGACGCGAGATCCGGGTCTTTGCTTCTCCGGAAAAGGTATCCGATCTGGAGGCCAAAACTCTGGCCCGAGAGATGGCCCAGAAGATCGAGCAAGACATCAAATATCCGGGCGAGATCAAGATAACCCTGATCCGCGAAACCCGCATTACCGAATTCGCCAGATAAAAAACTTGGTATTCTTATCCGGAGTCGGGTTAGTCACAGCGAAACACTTCAAACAATGCGACCCGCTTCACAGGTATTCCTAGACTTTTTGCCGCAAAATGGTTGCCAAATAAGGCGTACTTTGGGTATAATTTAGTAGGTGGCTTTGCGGTGAGTATTTTACCCAAAGACAGCACCTAAAAGGTCGATTTTAATTTAGTAATAAAAATTATATTTTATGAACAAACAAGGATTAATAGAGGTAGTCCACCAGCAGACCGGAGGGACCAAAACCGAAGCCCAGGAAATAGTAGAGGGCATCGTGGATTCCATAGTGGATTCATTGAAAAACGGTGAAGAGGTTTCCATCTCCGGCTTAGGCACCTTTACAGTGAAACACCGTAACGCTCGCCAGGCACGCAACCCGCGTACCGGCGAAACCGTGGAGGTGCCGGCAATGAACGTGCCGAAATTCAAGCCGGCCAAAGGCCTCAAAGACGCTGTAAAATAACCCTTTCCTCCGGAGGAAAAACCAAAAAACCCCTGTTGGATCAGGGGTTTTTTGGTTAGCGATACTATATATACACCAAGCAACAACCTGTGGACGTTTAACTTCCACAAAGCCGGAAAGAAGGTTAGAATGAAAAGCTTGTGCTTGTGGACGTTTAACTTCCACAAGGTATCTATTGTGATGGTGATATAAATTAGGGACCTTCGAACCTCCCGGGTTGTTGGTCGCACCTTGCTTCTCTTGCTAAAAATACAGTTTTTTCTGTGGTTGGCCGGGGTCTGGTCATTTCAGTATCGGTTCTGTTATTTGCAATAAAGGAGACCTACTGACTTCACCGAACTCTTTCCTAATTATTATTGGACCTATAGTTATTATATTTTTTATATAACTGATAAGCCTTAGGGTCTTTGTTTTCCATTTCCTCTATCAGTTGTGGATAACCAAGAGTTTCCAAATTAGAGACCACCTGGCAAGCTATTTTATAATAAGCTCGGAGACATTCTTCCAAGCAAGTATTATTTTTTTGGTCATATCTTTTTATTTGCCCTAACTCACCTTCCAAGCTTTGATCTTCAAAGTTCAGCACCTTATCTAAAAACCCCGCCAAATCCTCGGAAGGTTTCGGTACTTGATTATCAACATCTGATCTGCAGGCCTTTAACATACGCTCTGCTAATTCCTGTATGGAAAACAACAAGTTCTCGTTCATTATCACTGCCGCTACTGTCTCTACGGAGGATCTTTCTGCCTGCTCATCCTGCTGATCTTCAATGTATTTTTGCGCCGCTTCTTCGGCTACTTGCACCATCAATTTATAAGGTAAATAAACAGGCAAAACAGGAATAACGTCTTTCTCATTATCTGTCCCGGGACTCACGAACTTTTTGAGGATTCGTGCATATTTGCCCAACAACAGATCAGAGGTGACTAACACCTGATCATTAACTTCCCGAGAGACCTC
>CAYLYL010000047.1:0-7005 GCA_964388095.1 uncultured Candidatus Saccharibacteria bacterium
CCGAGGAAGAGGATGACGACGACGATGAAGAAAGAGTTGTTAGAAGAGGTCGCCAGATAATATCTTACGTTGAACCGGAGGAGGAGAGGTTACCGCAGCTGCTGTATATCTTTAATGAAAAAATAAGTGAAGGTGAAGAACTTGAGGCGGTAATTGAATGGGAAACCAATATTCCCGCTACCAGTCAGGTGGTATACGGAACAGAGCAAGTCATGAGAAGAGATTTTGATCGTGACCGCGAAGGATTGGGTTATGAATTGTATACCGATCAAGATGAAGAGTTAAAAACGGAACACCGGATAACGATCTCCGGTCTTGATCCGGAAGAGACTTATTACTTCCGACCGGTGTCTTCGTATGAGGATAAAGAAGCTGTCGGCAAGCAGTTGTCTATCAGTTATCCCAAAGAAGTTCCGGTACCGGAGCCGACGGAATGTTACTTCTTAAGAGATTTTCTTAAGAAGGACTGGATCAATGATCCGAACGAGGTATTAAAACTACAGAGCTTCCTTAATGTCTTTGAGGATATCGAAACTCCGATGACCGGTCGGTTCGATCAAGCTACCCATAACTCAGTGGTTACTTTCCAAGAACGGTATTTTAGCGACGTGTTGGAGCCCTGGGGTCATACCAGAGGTACCGGGTTCGTTTATCTAACTACCAGAAAAAAGATCAATGAAATTTTCTGCAACCGAGAGTTCCCTCTTACCGCCGCGGAAAAAGAAGAAATAGCAACCTTCCGATCTTTTTGGCTTTCCCGGTCTGAAAGGCCGGCGGAGCCGGTCAGGCCGGAGCAAATAGAAGCTATCTGGGAAGACCCGGCCGAGGACCCTGAAGAAGAACCTCAAGAAGACCCCGAAAAAGATCCGGAGGAGGAACCGGAAGAAGATCCCGAAGAAGATCCGGAGGAGATTGATGTTTCGGAAGAAGAGCGGGAAAGAACTCCTGTTGCTGCTTCGGCGGTTTTCTCACTACCTTCTGATGTGGGTACTGCCGGATGGAATCTCATGGTTTTGGCCGGAATTCTTTTGATCGTCTACTTGTTCAGTAAAAGTTTTCAGTTCGTATTGGCGGATAAGGATGCTACTGAAAGGCAAAGAAAAGTGATCCTGTACATCTCTTTCTTGATCCTGAGCTTGATAGCTGCCGGGGTAACGTTGATAATTGAACTTTATCACTTAGTGTTACCTCTTATTTTGGCGGCGTTCGCGGCTCTGCTTTTCGCGCTGGGTTATATGTTCGGCGGTTACCAAGAGAAAGAAACCAAATTTAGCGAAAACGGTAGCAAACAGTAAAAATATCCCCTTATTAAAAAAGATAAACACTCCGGATTATTCGGAGTGTTTATCTTTTAGAGGGGAGGAAATGAGATGTTTGTCTGAGCTGTTAATTTAGAGGCGGATACGGGTTCTTGGCCGGTTAGTTTATTCAAAAAGGCGGCGATACCGATCATAACAGCGTTGTCGGTTGATAGTTCCAATTGAGGTAATAATAACGGACATTCCAGCTCGGTACTGACATCCTGCAAGCTCTTTCTTAAAAGACCGTTGGCTATTACTCCGCCGGCGGCGATCAGAGAATGAGCGGCAAATTCCTCGGCCGCAGCTCGGGTTTTAGTGGTTAGGACTTCTATGACGGCGTCTTCAAATTCGCGCGCCATGGCCTGTTTTTGCCTGTCGGTAAGTTGGCGGTCAAGGTGGTTCAGTCGATAAAGTACAGCGGTTTTGAGGCCGGAAAAAGAAAAATTCCGATCGCCGGAGTTTAACATAGGGCGGGGCAGGGGAGAGATGTTGTATGAAGAGAATTCTTGAGTAAAGGTAATATCATTATCGCGAGCTTTTTGTGCCAGTTTTGATATTTCCGGCCCGCCGGGGTAGGGTAGTTCGAGCAAGCGTGCTACTTTGTCAAAGGCCTCGCCGGCAGCGTCATCTCTGGTTTGACCGATGATGTGAATATCGCTCCAGTTATTTACCAAAACCAGTTCGGTGTGACCCCCGGAAACCAACAAAGCCACGGCCGGCCATTTGAGTTTATCGGAAAATTGGTTGTCCGCCGTAGCGGAAGAGTTGGTAGTTGAAGATTCTTCGGTTTGAGGTAGCCAAACCGAGGCAAGGTGGCCGGCCATATGATCAACCGGAAAAACCGGCAACTTCCAATGCTTGCTCAATGCTTTAGCTAAGTTTATCCCTGTCCAAAGCGCCGGCTCCAAGCCGGGACCGACGGTTACCGCTAAGGCATCCAGTTCATTAGGCGGGCAGTAATTGGCGACCAGGTCTAGGAAACTCTCACCCAGCAGTGGTTCGTGGGAAAATATCTTTTTTATATCCGAGACGAACTGTTCGCTAAGAGCTAAGGGTTCGCTATACCTCTTAAGCATTTCGGCCTGTTTCAGGGTCTCGATAGTAAGAGGAACCAGATTTTTGGCGTGTTCGCGTTTGGCAAGGGAGGGGTAAACACCGCCGTACGGTTGGTGGAGTTCGATCTGAGACTGTAAAGCGTTGCCCAATATCTTTATTTGGGGCGTTTCCAGGTCGCCGTTGGTTTCAAGAATGCAAACCGCTGTTTCATCACAGGAAGTTTCGATGGCCAAGATTTTCATAATATTAGTAGTTTAGCAAAATTGAGGTTGCGAGGCGAGGGTATGATCTAATTCTTAGATTGAAAGTAAAAACCCCGAGTTATCCGGGTTTTTGAGGGTATATTTATTCCAGCGCTTACTACAAATTCTGGCTGGTTGACAAATTGGTGGGCGGTATAGGACTTGAACCTATGACCTCATCCACGTCAAGGATGCGCTCTAGCCAACTGAGCTAACCGCCCGAAAGCAAATTTATCAAAGATAAATTGCTTGGGTTATCATCCAAGCTCTGCTTGGAGTGATTTTGCCCGCACACTAACTTTAGCATCGTTGCCGTATTTTTTCAACTCTTACCACCTAGCTTAAAGTAGTTTGCGGCCTTTGATCTACTGCCAGTTCCAAATCAGGCAACGAAAATATAATGCTAAAGTTAGTGTGCGGGCACGCCTGCAACATATTCATTAAAGATGAACTATTCGAGCGATCATCCAAGCTCTGTTTTAGCATCGTTGCTCTATTTTTTCAAATTTTTAACACTGGTTTATCGGTAATATCGGTGTAGTACCGCAAAATCGTTCTCCAAGCGATTCAGAAGCGGACCCATCCGATGAATAATATCTTCTCCGGTTTGGAATATTGTTTGCAGTTCTTGTCGGTTAGTGACTGTTTTTTCCCGGTAAATATACATCTTATTTTCGGCGAACTCTATACTCATATCGGGTGCTTCTTTGATCAAGAACCTTAATGTATCATGATCAAATATTTGTAATACCTCGGTTTGATAACCGTCTCGGACAAACAGCCGGTAATGGTTGGCGAATTCATTTTCCAGCGGAACTTCTTCTTCATTTGCTTGAGAGCGGGAATACCTTTCTCTTTTGCTTTGAGCGTGGAGATGGATGTGCGGAAACAGGGTTTTTTCAAAACCGATCTCCAATACGGTGAATTTGTAGGTTACGCTGTGCCGACCTCTTTTGATCGAATATTGGTAATAAAAAAGCTTTAACGGATGGCCGTTGATCTCGGTAATTACGGCATTGGTGGCTTTCCGTTTATAACCTCTTTGAAAAAGACCGCCGGTTAATTCTTCCGGGAAAATGTCCCCAACATAATCAAGGTCATTATATTCAGCGAACTTTTTCATGAACCACTCAGCGCTCTTTTTCCTTATACGTCCAATATGCAAGCTTACCAGGATAAAAGCTACAATAACGGAAGAGATAGTGATCTGGGGTTCAAAAAAGTAGAGAGACAAAGAAACAATGGCTAGCGCGCAAACGGAGACTATTATGGTGGAAAGCAGATATTGGTTCCACAACAAATGCATAGTAACCCGATTCAGGCTATCAACCTGGGAAAAATCCAGATCGATCTCCCGGTCATCGTAACCGGAGTCCCTTTGCGGTTGCATATTTTCCGGTATCAGGTCGCCTCTTTGGTGGCTAACATTGTTGCTCATAAGTTAAATATATAATATGAAGTATTTTTCTCCAAATAAAAATTATTCGGTAAATTCTTTTCTAAGAGGTTATTTACCGTTTTCCTATTCGTTAGTCCCGAGTTTCGACTTGTTTAAGGTTGGCAATTTTTAAACCAGAAACTACGCTGTTTGACAGCAATAGTGGGGTGTGTATAATAGGAAGATATGAATATATGTTCATATATTTATCAATCTCTAACACTAAAATGGCAAATTCGACCGTAAAAAGTAATACTAAGCAGCAAACCGAAGCGCTGCGGGCCTTGAAGATCCTCTCGCACGAGAGTCGGCTCAAGATCCTAACTTTGCTTTTAGATGATAAAGCAGATCCCTGTGTTGGAGATATAGCCCGGGCCGTCGGACTGTCTCAATCGGCTACCTCTCATCAACTGGCCAAACTGGAGGCCTGGGGGGTGATCGAAGGCCGGCGCCGCGGTCAGACCATCTGTTATCGGCCTACCGATACGGGTTTGACCAAGAGGGTTAAGCGTATTATCAAAGCTCTGAGTTAAAGTCGGACCGGGGTATTTGATATGAATTAGCAATTAAAGTCAGTAAAAAATTATGAAAAACGTTACTATTTATTCCACTCCCACTTGTGGGCATTGTCATACAGCCAAGCAATATTTACAAGAAAATAATATAAACTACACCGAGTATAATGTGGCCGAGGACCCGGAAAGGCGCCAGGAGATGATCCAAATAAGCGGCCAGATGGGGGTACCGGTTATCTTGGTAGATAAAGAGTTGGTCGTCGGTTTCGATCAAAGCCGATTGGCTTCTCTGCTGGATCTGGAGTAATAAGCTAAAGACCGGCAAGCGGAGAAATAATATCGAGTATCGCTTGTTGTAATTGAAAGGTACAATACTGGCTATTTGATGAGGTGTACTGCAGTGCCCTATATATTAAGTGAGCTTAAAAGTTAATGAGATCAATATGAGCAAAGAAGAAACTAGCGCTTTTGACCATTTCAATGAGCGGCTGAAACGAGCGGCCGAGAGGTTGGGGCTTGACCCGAAGGAGCGAGACCGAATAGCTACTCCCGAGGCGGTGTGGGAGAAAAGTTTGACCGTAGAGATAGACGGAGAGGAAAAACAGCTCAATGCTTATCGGGTTCAGTTCTCCAGCGCTCTGGGGCCCTACAAGGGCGGGGTTCGCTTTCATCCCGAGGCCGACCTGGAAGAGGTTAAGGCTCTGGCCGCTGATATGGCCGTTAAATGTGCTGTGGTTCAAATTCCTTTTGGTGGCGCTAAAGGCGGAGTACAGTTCGATCCCAAAACTTTGACCGCAGATGAGGTAGAGAGAGTGGCTAGAGCTTGGGTTCGAGAGATGTATCAATATTTGGGGCCGGAACGGGATATTCCGGCTCCGGATGTTAATACCAACAGCCGGATAATGAGCTATATGATGGATGAGTATGAGAGAATGGCGAACCGAAGTGCGCCGGCTTCTTTTACCGGCAAGCCGCTTGTTTTGGGAGGTATTCCGGGGCGGGCAACGGCTACGGCGCAAGGCGGAGTGTTCGTGCTGGAGGAGTTACTCCGAGCTGTCTCTGCCGAGAAAAAGAGTTTGAAGATAGCGGTCCAAGGTTACGGTAATGTCGGCAGAGCGGCCGCCGAGATACTGCATAGTTTGGGCCACCAAGTGGTCGCGGTTTCAGACAGCCGGGGAGGTATTTATAAGGATGACGGCGTTGATCCGGTCCGGGTCGGCCAGATCAAGGACCAGGGCCGGAATATTCGCGATCTCTACTGTCGGGGGTCGGTCTGTGATACCGCCCGGATGGAGCAGGACGGGGTTACTTTGATCAGCAACGAAGAACTGTTGGAGTTGGATTGTGATGTCCTCATCCCTTCCGCTCTGGGGAATCAGCTTCACTCCGGTAATGCCGAGCGAATAAGAGTCGGTATCATTTTAGAGCTTGCCAACAATGTTACCACTCCCGAGGCCGATCATGTTTTGAACGAAAAAGGAGTCACCATAGTGCCGGATGTTCTAGCTAACGCCGGGGGAGTGACGGTCAGTTATTTTGAGTGGATCCAGAACCGAACCGGCGAACGCTGGAAACCGGAGCGGGTACAGACCGAGCTGAGCGAGGTAATGACCGAGGCCTTCAATAATGTCTGGCGGGAGTCCGTTTCCGGCCTGTCGCTTCGGGATTCCGCTTTTAGCTTGGCGGTCGGCCGGATCAGGGAAGCGCTCGAAAATCGGGGTCGCTAACTTTTTTCTCTTAAGGTTGAACTTGATCAGACTGGTGAAGTTCGGAGCGTTACCGGTCAAATATTGTTTTAGTAGTTTTTTGGAAAATAAAGTTCAGGTAATTTTTGGAACGGGGAGTGAAGGTCTCGAAGTGGAGCAGCTTGAATCCATGATCGCGGCAGAGATCGCAGACCTCATCTTTTTGATAGAAGCTGAACCAGCGGGGCCTATTCACGTGCCGTTTTTCCTGGTACCCCTCGGTATGTCCTTCGATCAGACCGAGAGCGAAGATGCCGGCAGGTTTGAGTACTCGAGAGATCTCTTGCAGGGGAGTGGTAACGGAACTTTTGGGTACGTGGAGAAGGGTAGTGTAGGACCAAACGCCGTCAAAGGAACTGTTTTCAAAGGGTAAACTGTTAAATTCCGCCGCGACCGAATAAAGACCCCGCTCGGAAGACATTTTTACCATAGCTTCCGAGGCATCGACGCCTATAACCTCTTTACCTCTTTCCTGGATAAGCAGCCCGTCCCGACCGGGCCCGCTTCCCACATCTAATATCTTTTCTCCGGAAAGCTCGATGAATTTATCTAAAAAGGTTCGAGGGAACCGATTCCAAAACTCCTCCGTTTCGTCATCATATTGCTTGGCCATTTGGTTGTAGCTATCAATTGTTTGTTTGTCCATATGAAATAAAAATTTTGATATTAAGTCGTTTCAGAAGTTTTTTGCTTTATTTTTTCAATCGC
>CAYLYL010000048.1:0-6883 GCA_964388095.1 uncultured Candidatus Saccharibacteria bacterium
TCGAGAAGCGAGAGTTGCTAGAGAATTTAAAGAGCAAATTAATTCTTAAAAACAAAAGGATAGAGCTGTCCCTTTAGGCTACTAGCTACACATTTGTTGTATACGCGCTCCAATTTGTGTGCAACCTAATGATTTACTTTCAGTAATATAAATCATTCCCGTACCTTCAAGTTCACGAAATGCATGTGCAATTCTCAACTTAGATCCTTCATCCGTTATACTCGTATTTCTAGCAAAAAACTCCGTGACTTGTGTATCCCAATCACCAACTAAAGTCTGTTTGCTAGTTGTTGTTGCATTCTGAAACTTTACAGTATGCCAGTGTTCGCTTTTATTGATTAGCAATAGAGCTTGAGGTGTTAACCTAGCGATTTGAGCTAGTAAGTAGGAACGTTCTTCAAACTGTGCTTCTATTTCCTCATCGGTTACGTTATTCAGAATATTTGAAAGGGTTTCGATCCATTCGTCATCCAACGTCCCGTTATCGAGAATATGAACAACCTTTTGAAAAATAATCATTCCTGAGCGACTGCTAGAAATGAACTTAAGTTGATTTAATGCTACCTCCAAAGACTCGAATTTCCCTGCATAGGTACTAAGTAAAGCAGCGAGCTTCTCATTCCTTACCTCTTGATCCACCCGGTCCAATGCGGCAAAAACCCTATTGAACACCGGTATGTTGTCAGCCACTATTTTCGAGAGCGATGATCCAAGTACTCCCTTAATTTGTTCGGACGACAAATCAATCTCATTAATGGGATCAGAAACCTCTTTATTGGAAGTATGAGGTATTATTTCTTGTTTATCTTTATCTCGCTCTGACATATATACATTATTCTAAACTTTCTCACCTTGATTTGTCTCAGTGATAGCACTTTTTGCAACATCTTTTCTTATACCTCGTCCAAATTTGAACAAGTCATTTGGTACTGGATTATCAGGATTGGTATGATAAGCAAAAAGAAAATCATCGCCCACATGATATCCATTATTCCAGCTATGAGATGCTGAGTAGCCACAATACAAAACAGCACTGATTTTTGAAAATTCCTCCATTTCCATAAAGTTTGCAGGTATAGACAACTCTTTCCCGCTTGCATTTTTGGTAATGGTTGGAGCTGGTTTATAAAATGGTCCCTGGAGCTTTTCTTTCCCAGGCACTTTAACATATGTGTACAATCCATGAGCAAAGACTGCTCGCTTGAACAGTAGATCATCTAATGCAAAATGTTGGATAGGTACTCCACTAACAGCTATAAGCAAACAGTCTTTTTTATTCACCCCTGTTTTTTCTGAATCCTCTAAATATTTTCTGAATTTCTCATATTTAGTACCTATAGCGCTAGTAATTCTGAGTGCCCTAGGACGATTTTCATCTTCAATGTTAGAACTGCGAGAATACATAACACCAGGAACCATATTCGGGTATGGCTCCACAGGGTCAACTGTTCCACGATCACAAACAGTTGCCTCAATCCAAAGATTTCGTCCATCCTGAAGTTTAATGCAAAAATCCGGCCCATGTGTCCAGGTCTTTTCCTCTAGTTTTATTCCTTTTTCCGTCAGGACGGCTGCTAAATGAAATTCCCAAGCTCGAGCAATATGCTCAGACTCGGATTTAAATTGTTTCAAGAAATCCTTGTCCAGGAACTTGTACACCAACGGCCAATATTTCTCGTACCAATCGCGATACTCTTTCCAGTAGGTCGCTGTTTGTATATACGCCTTAGAGAGATTGGGGTATTTAGCAAATACTGCATCTAAATCCTCTTGGGATTTTACTGATCCAGCCTTCAATTCCTTAATGAAAATACTCTCCATAACTACATTCTAACAAAAAACGCCCGAACGGGCGTTTTTTGTTTTGGCTACAGCTCTCAGCTGGTATGCAGTGTCAGAATAGGTTCTTGGACACATGACCCTCTTAGGTCACTGTGTCCGAAGATGCTGCCCGGCTAGGAATCGAACATAGACACTACTTTTACCCCCCTAGGCCAAGCTAGCCGCTGGCTGGGCTTTGGGCCGACCCCCGAACTTTGAAAACCCCTCGGTTTTCAACGCTTCGCTGCTTTCCGCCACGGGGATAAAAGAGGTTCTCGTCCTAGCCGGTCACCACTCACTTTGTTCGTGCTGCCCGGCTAGGACTCGAACCTAGATTACCACATCCAGAGTGTGGCGTCCTGCCATTAGACGACCGGGCAAGTTGGCCGATACTAACAAGTTTTAACTCTCAGTCAATACCAGCTTATAACAAAAAGAAATAAACTTCAACCGATTGAATGTTGATCCAATGCTGAAGAAAATTCGCTTAACTATTTTTATTGGCCGCCGCGGAACGGTTCTTATCAACCGCCTTCACAAAGGCCGAAAAGAGCGGATGGGGAGCGGTCGGCCGGGCCTGAAATTCCGGATGGAACTGCACCCCGACAAAAAACGGATGGTCGTCGGCGGACAATTCGGCGATCTCCATTAACCGTCCGTCCGGTGATTTGCCGGAAAATATCAAACCGGCATTACGCAACCGCTCAATATACTCGGGATTTACTTCATATCGATGCCGATGTCGTTCCGATATCTCGTCCCGGCCGTAGATCTGACGCGCTTTAGATCCGCGCCGCAGCACCGCCGGATAAGCGCCCAGCCGCATAGAATTGCCGAATTCTCCCTGTTCGATCTTGTCTTTCTGTTCCGGCATAATATCTACCACGCAGTGCTCGGCATCAGGATCTATCTCGGAGGTATTGGCCTTCTGCAGACCCAGAACATTGCGCGCATACTCAATGACCGCCACCTGCATTCCGTAACACAAGCCAAGGAAAGGTATCTTGTTCTTCCGCAGATACTCCACCACCCGAACTTTGCCCTCAATACCGCGACTGCCGAAACCACCCGGTATCAACACTCCGTCATAACCTTTCAGGGTGCGGAGACGCTGTTTGCCGTTCTTGCCTTCGAACTTCTCGGCATCCAGATAAGTGATCCGCGGTTTCACCCCCTGATAAGCCCCGGAGATCTTCAACGCCTCCAACACCGAAATATATACATCGGACACCACATAATCACCGGAACTAAAGTATTTACCGATCACGGCGATCTTTGCCTCCCGGCCGGCCTGTTTTTGTTTCCGAACAAAGGAGTTCCAGTGGCTGAGATCGGTTTTTTCCATTTTGTGGTTCAAACCCAAACTGTCGGTAATTATCGCTCCAAGGTTGCCCTGCTCAAAGTTCAACGGTACATCGTAGATACTTTCCACATCCGGCGCCGATATCACCCGTTCACTCGGTACATTGCAGAAGGTGGCGATCTTTTTTTTGCGTTTATCATCCAGCGACCGTTCGGAACGGGCGATTATCATATCGGCTTGGATACCGGCTGAGTTAAGACTGCGAGCGGCGTATTGGGTCGGCTTGGTCTTCATCTCTCCCACCTTGGACGGAACCGGCAGGTAGCTGACCATTACGAACATCACATCTTCCGGATTCTCAAGTTTCATCATCCGACCGGCCTCCAGGAACAAAATATTTTGATACTCTCCGATAGTACCCCCGATCTCCACGATCGCCACATCAGCTTGATCCTGGTCGGCGGCTTTTTTTATCCGGCTAATAACCTCCTGCGGTACATCAGGCACCACCTCAACATTGCGACCCTGATACTCCAAACCTCTTTCTTTATTGATAACACTTTGGTAAACCCGACCGGTGGTCATATAGTTCAAAGAACTAAGCTCTTTATTCAAAAAACGCTCATAGTTGCCCATATCCTGATCACATTCGTCTCCGTCATTTAATACAAAAACCTCACCGTGTTCGGTGGGGCTCATAGTTCCGGCATCCAGATTGATATAAGGATCGATCTTCAAAGCGGTGACCCGCAATCCGCGCGCCGCCAATATGGCACCGACCGAAGAGGCCGCTACCCCTTTTCCAACTCCGGACATTACCCCGCCCACTACAAAAATATATTTGGTTTTGCTTTTCTTGTTGCTTACAGAACTTGGCATAAATAAAAAATTATTCCCGAACAGGATCTGATAATTAACACTTCTGTACCCCCGGGCCCAACCGAGGAAAAACACCGTCAACAACCCCGTCAATTTAACAGATAGCCGAACAAATTACAATTGTTGACTTAAATTAAAGACAGAGGTCATCCGGCTGTATCTTTTAAACTTTCAAATATCTCTTGACCGCCAAATAACTGGAAACCGCGCCGACAAATATTCCGGCCGCCGTAATAAGTACAATGATCTCTCCGAGGTTGTTGAGGTAATAACGGAAAAGATCCAATCCCCCGAAATACTCATCGGCCACATCCCCCACCCAAAAAGTTAAGGGGTAGAAGATAGCCAGAGTAATTACAGCAGCAGCAATACCATACAAAATACCGCTCACCACAAAAGGTCCGCGAATATAACCGGCACTAGCCCCTACCAATCTCATCACCGCTATTTCATCGGCCGAGGAGTGAATGGTCAATCTAATGGTGTTGAAAGTTATCAATACCGAGATAACTATCAAGACAATGGCGGCTATCAAACCGATACGTTCCACCCCGTCCATAAAGCGGCTTAGACTCCTGATCGCCTGCTGATGTTGTTCTCTTTCAAAGTTCAGGTCGTAAATTATCCCGTCTTGACCGTAGTAATCAGTGGTACTTATCCAGGCAGAGAGCGCTTCATAATCGTCGGGATCTTCGGCCCGAACCGTTACACTGGCTCCGAACGGATTATCCCCCAACTCGTCCAGCGCTTGCAGCACCGTCTCGTCATCCTGATGACGCCGGCGAAAAGATTCCAAGGTCTGATCCCTGGAGACCCGTTCAGTATTCAGCACTTCCGGCCGGTTTTCCAGCTCCTCCTGCAGATCCCTTACCTCGCGCGGCGAGGCGTCAACATTGAACACTATTCGTACATCAACCCGGTCCCGCAACTCCTCCAGCGCCACCTCCAAAACAGCACCCATAAAAATAGTGGCGGTAATGACCGACAAAGTTATCACCATCACCATAACCGCCGTAAAAGATATGAAGGCGTTACGTTTAAAATTCAAAAAACCTGCTTTTAATATTCTCTTTAAAGTAGTTATCATAAATAAAACTTGATCGGTTATTTTTTACTTCTATTGCCGGTATCATGTACCAACCGCCCTTCCTCAATGGTCACCACTCGTTTATCCAGGTTATCAATAATACCGGTATTGTGAGTGGCCAGAATGACCGTGGTACCCAGTTCATGGATCCTGTTCAGGATCTCCACTATATCGTAGGTATTCATAGGATCAAGATTGCCAGTCGGTTCATCGGCAATAACGATATCCGGTTGATTGACTATTGCCCGCGCAATAGCCGCTCGCTGCTGTTCACCTCCCGACAGCTGACGGGGAAAGTTGTGCGCCTTTCGCCCCAACCCCACCAAATTCAAGGCGTAAGGAACGTCGGCTTCGATCTCTTCGTCATCACGGCCGGCCACCTCCATAGCAAAAGACACATTCTCAAATACCGTTTTATGAGCCAAAAGACGAAAGTCCTGAAATACTATGCCCACCCTGCGGCGCAGTTCGTTAACCTCGTGCTTTCTGAGATCCTGCACTTCCACCTCATCAACCAAAACCCGCCCACGGCTGGGAAATTCCTCGGCCAGGATCATTTTAAGTAAAGTGGTCTTTCCGGCTCCCGAATGTCCGGCGATAGATACGAATTCCTGATGATCTATGGCCATATTGATATCCCTGATAGCCACCGAATCATCGGGGTAGATCTTTGATACTTCTTCAAACTTTATCATATAGTTGCTAATAGTATACCCTATTTAGCCCGTTGGGACAAAAACTAACTCCCTTTACAATAAGTAAAAAGTAATTTTTGTTATAGTTGGGATTCCGCTTCAATAAAACTGTCCAGATATCCGCCCAACACCTTATCAACATCGGATTCCTCTACTCCGGTACGGTGATCTTTGACCATTTGATAAGGATGGAGAACATAAGACCTTATCTGACTGCCCCATTCGGCCAGGGTGGTTTTGCTTACCTGCATACCTTCTTGCTGTTTTTTCTTTTGCTCCTCGAGAAAGCGATACAGTTTGCCTCTTAAGATCTCCAGGGCCTTTTCCCGGTTCTGGGCCTGACTGCGTTCGGTATCGGCATGTACCGCGATGTCGGTGGGCAGATGCACCACCCGCACCGCCGTTTCCCGCTTGTTGACATTTTGGCCGCCGGGGCCGCCGGATTTGGAAAACTCCACCCGTATGTCTTCTTCGGAAAGATCTATCTCTCCCACCTGAGCCAATCGGGGGACAACTTCCACCATAGCAAAGGCGGTATGTCGTTGTTTTTTGGCATTAAAAGGAGAGACCCGCACCAAGCGATGCACTCCGGACTCGTTCTTTAGGGTCCCGTAAGCATCTTTGCCTTCTATCTCCAAACTCAGATTCTTATAACCGCCGTGTTCATTTTCGTGAACGTGAAGATGATCCACCGTCCAGTTTTGGGCGGCCGCATAGCCGAGATACATCTCTTTGAGCATTCGTACGAAATCTTCGGCATCATCTCCGCCGGCGCCCGGGAACAGGTTCAAAATAGCCGGACCGCGGTCATATTTACCTCGTCCGGCCAGCTCTTCTTTTAGTTCTTCGTAGCGTCGTACGGTCCGTTGTGCCGCGTCTTTATCGAACCAAAAGTCCGGCCTCTGCATTTCCTGCTCCAGCTCGGCCAGCTCATTCTTAAGTTGATCGCTCATAAGCCGGATTATATCAAAAGATAACCGCAAACACCACGTTAGCAGAAAAGAAAAACCGCAGGTGATCGAATGAATATGAGAAACCCCCCCGCCCAAAAAAGCGGAGGTGTGAGATCTTAAAAAAGCAGGATATGTTACTCTCCCA
>CAYLYL010000049.1:0-2010 GCA_964388095.1 uncultured Candidatus Saccharibacteria bacterium
CCGTTCACCAGCAAGGTCTTGGCCTCGACTTCGGGAATGCCCCGGCTCTGTAAATAGAACATCTGTTCCTCGCTGATCCGGCTAACCGAGGCCTCGTGTTCTATCTTGGCATCGGAGTTGTTTATCCGCATCACCGGATAAGTATCGGAAGACGACTCGGGATCCAGGATCAGGGCGTCACATACTGTGTTGGACTTAACGCCGTGGGCTTCAGGAGCGACATACAGCAGTCCGCGGTAACCGGCCCGGCCTCCGCCCTGCGAGACCGATTTCGATATCACCTGCGAGGTAGTATGGGGGGCCGAGTGAATGATCTTGGCTCCGACATCCTGGTGCTGGCCTTTGCCGGCTGAGGTAAAGGAATGAACTTCACCGGTGGCTCCTTCGCCGCACAGTTCGATAGCCGGATATTTCATTGTTACCCGACTGCCGATATTGCCGTCGATCCAGCGCATTACTCCGCCGGCCTGCACCCGGGCCCGTTTGGTGGTCAAATTATAAACATTGTGGGACCAGTTCTGAACAGTGGTATAAACCACCTCGGCTCCCGGCTTTACCACCACCTCCACCACTCCGCTATGCAAAGAAGAGCTATTATAAGCCGGGGCGGTACAACCTTCCACATAATGAACAAAACTGTCTTCTTCGGCTATTATCAAAGTTCTTTCAAATTGGCCCAGACGTTCCGAATTGATGCGGAAATAAGTTTGAAGCGGCAGATCCACCTTTACCCCCTTAGGGATATAAATGAAACTGCCGCCGGAGAAAAAGGCGCTGTTAAGAGCCGAAAACTTATTGTTTCCCGCCTCTACCACCGTTCCCCAGTACGGTGCAAAGATATCAGGATGATCACGAAGCGCCGTTTCCGGATCGGTAAATATCACCCCCTTGTCGGACAGATACTGGCGGGTGCTTTGATACACCGTTTCCGATTCATACTGAGCACTGACTCCGGCCAGATACTTCCGCTCGGCCTCCGGGATACCCAATTGCTCAAAGGTCTCTTTTATCTCGCTCGGCACCTCCTCCCAGCTTCTCTCGGTTCGCGGGGCGGATCTGAGATAATAAAGCAGGTCTTTCAGATAAAGACCGCTCAGATCCGCTCCCCAACTTGGCAGTGCTTTTTGGCGAAAGATCTCCAGCCCTTCCAGGCGCTTCTTTAATATCCAGTCCGCCTCTTTTTTGTGCTCTGAAATATCCCGCACCATCCGCTCATCGGGATCGCCGACATAAGAGTTTTTGATTGGTAAATCGCTAGCCATAATTAAATAGATAGTCCTTGGGACAAAGCCCCGAGGTAATATCGGCAGTATGATCAGCTCGCCGAAACAGTAACTTCTCCGTCTTTTTCCTCCGGATCAATGAGATTCTTATACCCTTCTTGCTCCAACTGATCAACAATGGAATAACCGCCGGACTTAATGATCCGGCCGCCGACCATGATATGAACCTGTTCCGGTTTTACATACTCCAGCAACCGTTTATAATGGGTCACCAACAAAAACGAGGTACCTTGCTTGGAAGCTTGGGTGATGGTTTCCGCTATCTGCCTGATAGCATCAATATCCAGACCGGAATCTATCTCATCCAAAACAGCCAGCCGGGGCTTTAAGACCATCAGTTGAACCATTTCCAGCCGTTTCTTTTCACCACCCGACGCCCCCTCATTCAGTGGCCTCCTTAGAAAATCGCTGCCCAAACCAAAATTATCCAACTGAGTACGCAACTCTTCAGCCAGTTCCGAGCTTGCCGGAGCACTCTCGGTTTCGGTATCGCGGGTTCGTACCGCCGACCTCATCACCTGCGCCAAACTAACCCCCGGGATCTCGCGCGGCTGTTGAGCGCCCCAGAACAACCCTTCCGCCGCTCGCTCCTCGGGAGCAAGACCGGAGATATCTTTATTGCTAAATTCTATTTTTCCTTGTTTTACCCGATAATCGGGATGACCCATAAGAACATTGCAGAGAGAGCTTTTACCGGAACCGTTCGGCCCCATTAAAGCATGAATAC
>CAYLYL010000049.1:2110-6881 GCA_964388095.1 uncultured Candidatus Saccharibacteria bacterium
AACTCTTGCCGCCAATTTGCCAAACGGTCTCCGAACCGCGGTCCTTTATCATCACCCCTTTTTCCTCTAACCTTTCCCGTAGTTGATCCGCTTCCTGCCACCGCTTCTCATGACGCATCTGAGCTCTTTGTCTTATTAAGTCCTCTATCTCCTCTTTCTGTTCTTTGCTCAACCCCCTCTTCTCGTCCTGGTAAAACAAACATCCCCATACCCGATCTTGTTCGGCCAACAGCTTGAGCGTCGCTTCGGCATCTGTTGCGTTAAATCTCCCCTCATCTATTAAAGTATTCATCTCCCTCACCAATTCCCACAACGAAGCAAGAGCCGAGGGTGTATCGAGGTCATCATCCATTGCCTGTTGGAATTGCTGCCGCGCTCGGACAAGCCCTTCATCAACCTCGGTAGTAAGCCCGTTGTTATCCGAGCCAGTTTTTACCGCTTCTTCCAAGCGCCCGATAAAATTACGCAACCGCTGCAGAGAATTAACCGCCGCCTGCAAAGAAGACCAAGTAAAGTTAACCCCGGAACGGTAATGATGAGACAGTATCAGATAACGAAAGGCCGAAAGATCATCCAACTCTTGCTCAATATCCCTAAGAGTATAAAAATTACCGGCGCTTTTGGACATCTTCCGTCCATCGACCGTTAAATGTCCGTTATGGAACCAATAATTGGCCAACAGTTCTCCGGTAGCGGCTCGACTTTGAGCGATCTCGTTCTCGTGATGCGGAAACACCAGATCACAACCGCCGGCATGAATATCAAAAGCATCGCCCAGATACTTCATGCTCATAGCCGAGCATTCGATATGCCAGCCGGGACGCCCCTCGCCGAACGGCGCCGGCCAATAAACCTCGCCGTCCTCGGGAGAACGGGCTTTCCATAGAACAAAATCGGCCGCCTCTTCTTTCTCATACTCATCGGTATTAAGCCGGCAACCGGCATTAGTCCTCAGGTCGTCCAACTCCACTCCGGAAAGAGCGCCGTAGGACTCCAAAGCAGAGATGGAGAAATAGACCGAGCCGTCACTACTTTGGTAAGCATAACCCTTATCCAGCAGCAATTGAACCAACTCGATCATCTCGGTGATGTGATCGGTCGCTTTACAAAGCACCCCGGGACGCATCATATTAAGTTTGGCCAGATCTCGCAGAAAAACATCGGTATAAAATTGAGTATATTCCTCTAAACTCGTACCCTGGTCTCGGGATGCGTTTATGGTCTTATCATCTACATCGGTCAGATTCATTACATCCTTTACCTCAAAACCGCGATATCTGAGATACCTCTTCAAAAGATCGGTGAACAGATAAGCGCTTAGATTACCGATATGAGCATGATCATAAACCGTCGGTCCGCAACAATAAATACGCACCTCCGAAGAAACGATAGTTTTTAACTCCTCCCGGCGATCGGTTAAAGTGTTGTGCAGTTTGATCATATAAACGGTTTTCTTAGATAAAAACAAGTTACCAAGACACCCTTTTAACTCCTTAAAACTCCGTTAAAGTCCTGAGTGGTAAGAATAACAATAACATAAATACTCGCCTCTTTACAGCAAAAGGTCGGCCGTTAAACCATTGATATATAGGTCTCTGAACTAAAAGCACAGGCAAGTTGCCTCAGATTTTGAGAAAAGACCTTCGGTTTTGAATTTGCGGCAGAAGTTCAGAATACCGGTCCCGCATTAAATTAGCTTTCGCCCACTAATTATCAAATATGAAAATTACTTTTGCATAACTAAACCACCTCCACAAATACCGAGTTGGTTTTCACTCCCACTTCACCGAAAGGAGCTCCGGCGGTAACTATGATCTTTTCTCCCTCTTGGGCTAAACCGTTAGATAATACATACCCTCTGATCAGATCAAAGGCCTCGTCCAGATTTTCCGCCCGATCTATAAGTACCGGATAACAACCAAAACTGACAGTTAAACGGCAGCTCGCCTGCCAACCGGAGGTCATAGCAATAACCGGAGGCTCCGGTTTGTGGCGAGCCACCATTAAAGCGGTAAAACCGGAATCGGTAAGCGCCACTACCAGCTTGGCCCCTATATCATGAGCCATTTTGACCACCGAGCAAGTTATAGCGTCCGGTACTTCTATCCGGCCGCGCGGCAGTCGGCCCAGTTTTTCCCGCTCCGGACACTGTGGTTCTGTTTGACGAGCGGTACGATCCATCACCTCTACCGCTTCAATGGGAAAGTCCCCGATAGCGGTTTCGGCCGAAAGCATCACGGCATCGGTGCCGTCAAATATGGAATTAGCCACATCCGAGATCTCGGCCCGGGTGGGAACCGGAGAATGGATCATAGACTCCAACATTTGAGTGGCTGTTATAACCGGCTTGCCGGCACGATTGCTTTTTATGATCATTTCCTTCTGTAGTATCGGCACCCGTTCGGAAGAGACCTCGATCGCCAGATCGCCGCGAGCCACCAAAATACCGTCCGAAACCTCTAAAATACTTTCAAAATTGTCCATTGCCTCTTTGGTCTCTATTTTGGCTATGATATCGGGATGATGATCGGAGTTGCTTTGAATAAAATTACGCAGCTCTACTACATCTTCGGCGGTACGAACAAAGGAAAGGGCTACGAAATTTACCCGGTTATCCAAGCCGAACAGTACATCCTTTTTATCCTTATCGGAAAGCGAAGGAAGTGACAAGTGACGACCCGGTACCGCCAATCCCCGACCGCCCCGAATGAGGCCGCCTCTTACTACCCGACACTCCACCTTTCCCTCTCCGGCGGAAGTAACCGTCAACAACACCCGGCCGTCATCCAAAACCACCTCATCTCCTTCCTCCACCTCGTCAGGTAAAGATATGTGGTCCACGCTTACTCCGTGATCATCACCCTGCTTTTCTTGGTCAATAAAGAAAGTAAAGTCCTGATCTTTTTCTAATCTAATTTCATCGCTTTCGAACTTTCCGATACGCACCTCGGAACCGGACAGATCCTGTAAAACACCCAAAGGTTTGGCTATCCGTTCCCGAATCAGCTCCAGTTCCCGGATAAGTTCGAGATATTCCGAATGGGTGCCGTGTGAAAAATTAAGACGGAAGGTATTAACTCCCGCTTCGGTCAAATTTGCTATTAAATTATTTTTTAACGAGTTGGGTCCCAGTGTAGCTATGATCTTGGTTTTTCTCATTTTATTTTTTATTGGATAAAATTATCTTCGGAGATCCGCCGCCAAAATAAGCGACTGCTTTCCGGCTGGTAAAAATATACAGATTGCCCAACACTCCCAAAATGAACAGAATGACCGATACCACCATTAGATCACTCCCCCAAAATGAAAGCAGTAGCAGAACAAAACCGGCGACAAAAACATGCCGGCCCCAGTTTTGACCGGTCAAAAAACCGGGCCACCCGACCATAAAAAGCACTCCGGTAATAATGTGATAAACAAAAGAGAACAGGTGAGCAACAGAATCGGAATCCCACCACAAAACAATATAGACCACCCCCGAGAAGATCAAATACAAACCCAACAGTATAGCTACTAATCCGGTTATTTTCACTCCGGTCGGAACCTCGGGATCGGCTATATATTCACTTAAATTTGCCGCCCTTGCGTTATGATACGAATCCTGTTCCGATTGATCGTATTTTTCCATTATTTAATACAAATGTTTAGTGATACTATTTACTCAAAATATCACTAATATAGGTTACATCAAGCGCTAGGTTGGAAACCCTAACAACAGCCAATAAATTGGCTGTTTCCACTCTTCCGGCACCTGCGGTATCAAGTGCGAGCGGTAGGACTCGGTCACAAATAAATTTTCTGACGAAAATTTTTCGCGACCCCGGCTCGCGGTCTTCGCCTTTTCCTTCGCAAGCTCTGGAAAAACTCAGACAACGCTCCGCCTTTCTCGTCCTAACAACAGCCAATAAATTGGCTGTTTCCACTCTTCCGGCACCTGCGGTATCAAGTGCGAGCGGTAGGACTCGAACCTACGACCTCACCATTATCAGTGGTGTGCTCTAACCAACTGAGCTACGCTCGCTTACACCTCCCATAGGATAACAAAATTTCCCGACTAAAACAACATCAGCAAACCTTTAAAAACTGATTAGACCGGTCCGGGTAAAACAAAACCCCTCCTTCTACAGAGGGGTTTTTAATTGTTGTAATAGTTACTCTTTGTTTTGTTCCGTTCCCTTGAACATTCCATACCAGGTATGGAATGACCGACCGTTCACCGGTTTCTCTTGAAACCGGAGCAGTGATTTATTCCACGACCAGGTTCCCCTAGCCGTGCCTTGTTACGACTTACTCCCTGTCGCTGGGCTTACCTTCGGCCCGCCTGAGGCGGGACTTCGGGTACTCCCAACTCCCTTGAGTTGACGGGCGGTGAGTACAAGACTTGAGAACGTATTCACCGCGGTGTTGCTGACCCGCGATTACTAGCAATTCCAACTTCATGAGGTCGAGTTGCAGACCTCAATCCGAACTGGGGCGACTTTTTTAAGGATTAGCTCAGGGTTTCCCCGTCGCGACCCGTTGTAGTCGCCATTGTATCATGCGTGTAGCCCAGGGCGTCAAAGGGACATGCTGACCTGACGTCGTCCTCGCCTTCCTCCCCGCCCGGTGTTCACGAAGTGAACACAGCTTCCAGCTCCTAGCTTTTAGCTTTCAGAAATTTTCTAAAAGCTGGTAGCTAACAGCTAACAACTGCGCACTTCGTGCGCACGGGGCGGGGCAGTCTCGCCTGACACTTGTAACAGGCAACGAGGGTTGCGTTCGTTTCCCCACT
>CAYLYL010000050.1:0-6319 GCA_964388095.1 uncultured Candidatus Saccharibacteria bacterium
TATTTATCCTATCTGTGATCGGGTCACTTTTTATTGATCATGCTTGGCTGTTAATCGGTTATATTTGTGTTACAATTTATTATTATGGAGCAGGGCACGGGACAAAAGAACAACGGATTAACGGTGCACATCAGTCCTTCTAGCGTGGTCTGGGCGGCAGCGGTTGGTTTGGGATTATATGCCTTATTCCTGCTTAGTGAACTGGTACTGGTTACCATCACCGCAGTTGTTATCGCCGCCGCCATTTCTCCCATAGCTCGCTGGCTGGTTCGTCATAAACTGCCCCGGGTAATAGCGGTGCTGGTGATCTATGCCGGAGGTGCGGTGGTTTTACTAACCGTCTTTTATTTTTTGGTATTGCCTCTGTTAGCCGAGACCGCCGGTTTTGTTGATCGCTTGCCCGGTTATTTGGAAGACCTCGAAAACTGGACTCCGTTCGGAGAGGAGGGGTGGATGAGAGATTATCCGGCGCTGGAAGGGTTTGCCGAAGGATTCAGTGCTGAAGAACTGGCCAAAGAATTTCAGGAATTTACTCGCGGTTTGGGTGGGGGATTTTTGGCAGCTACTGCTGCGGTTTTCGGCGGAATTATGAATTTTGTCCTTATTCTGGTTCTGTCCTTTTATCTGGCGGTTCAGGAACGGGGAGTGCCGAAGTTTTTGGAGGTGGTTACTCCGGTTCGTTACCAGTCTTATATCCTGGATCTCTGGCGACGGGCCGAGGTAAAGATAGGTTTATGGCTGCAGGGACAGGTGGTGCTGGCCATTTTGGTAGCAGTTTTGGTATTTTTGGTACTTACTCTTCTGGGTTTGCCGCACGCTTTGCTTTTGGCGGTGTTGGCCGGATTGCTGGAATTGATCCCGGTGTTCGGGCCGATAATGGCCGCTATTCCGGCGATCGTGGTGGGCTTTGCTATGGACGGCGGAGGCGTCACTATGGCTTTGATAGTAACCGCGGTTTATATTATTATTCAGCAGATCGAGAGCCAGCTTATCTACCCCTTGGTGGTTCGCAAGGTGGTGGGGCTGTCTCCTATCTTGGTCATCCTGGCTCTGGTAGCCGGTTTTCAGCTCGGTGGTTTTTTGGGAGCTATTCTGTCGGTGCCACTGGCCACTATCTTGATGGAATTCATCAAGGATTGGCAGGAATATCGAAAAAAGCAAGTAACGAATGAAAAATTGCCGCTGGAAGAAGTTAGCAGTAATAATTAATAAATAAACTAGATATATGTCCGAGCCCTCTCGTTTCTATATTACCACTACTTTGCCTTACGTTAATGCCCGACCCCATTTGGGTCATGCTCTGGAGATGGTCAGAGCTGATATTATAGCCCGTTATCATCTGCTGTTGGGTGACGAGGTATTTTTCAACACTGGTACCGATGAACACGGCCAGAAGATATATGAAAAAGCGCTGGAAGAGGGGTTGGATCCTCAGGATTATGTTGATAAACGAGCCGAGAGTTTCAAGGATCTGGTTAGCGATCTGGGAATGTTGCCCGATGTCAATTTTGTCCGCACCACCAATTCCGAACATCAGGCCGTTGCCCAAAAGTTCTGGCGGCGCTGTGCGGAGGCCGGCGATATCTATAAAGCAAAGTATAAAGTTCTCTACTGTGTCGGTTGCGAACTGGAAAAAAGCCGATCTGACTTGGTAAACGGCGAATGTCCCGATCATCCCGGACGAGCGTTGGAAGAGCGGGAAGAAGAGAATTACTTCTTCCGTTTTTCCCGTTACCAACAAGCGCTACAGGAGCTTTACAGCAACCGACCGGATTTTGTTATTCCTGACTTTCGGCACAAGGAGATAGCGAGCTTCGTTTCTCGGGGGTTGGAAGATTTCAGTATTTCACGTCTGAAAAGCAAAATGAGCTGGGGGGTGCCGGTGCCTGATGATCCGGAACACGTGATGTACGTTTGGTTCGATGCTTTGGTTAATTATGTTTCGGTACTGAATTGGCCGGAAGACCGGGAGATGTTCGACAACTGGTGGCCGCCGGTGCAGTATGCCGGCAAAGACAATCTTCGCCAGCAGTCGGCGATGTGGCAGGCGATGCTGCTCTCGGCCGGACTGGAGCCGTCCCGGCAGATCGTTATTAACGGTTTTGTTTTGGGGGAAGGAGGGCAAAAAATGAGCAAAACTTTAGGCAATGTGGTAGATCCTTATGATCTGATAGAACAGTATGGCTCGGAAGCACTTCGTTATTATATCGCTCGGGAATTGCATCCTTTTGAAGACAGCGGAGTTTCAGAGGAAAAGTTCCGCGAGACCTATAACGCCAATCTGGCCAACGGTATCGGTAATCTGGTTTCTCGAATAATGAAAATGAGCCAGGATCATTTGGAACAAACACCGGCCGGCGGGGATAGCGAGCCGGAGTTGCCGGATGAATATCATCAAGCAATGAATAAATTCAATATTCAGCAAGCGGCCGATCTTGTCTGGAAGAAAATGAGTGAAATGGATAATCGGATCCAGGCCGAACAGCCCTTTAAGACCGTAAAGACCGAACCACAGCGGGCGCGCCGGGTTATAGCCGAATTGGTACAAGACCTCAAAGCGGTAACGGTAATGCTTCGCCCTATAATGCCTTCTACCGCGGACAGTATCGAACAGGCAATAAAGGACAATCGCAAACCCCAGCCGTTATTTGCCCGCAAATAACAAAGTTGAATGTAAACAATATGAAGATAATAGCCCTTCCTACTCGGGTCTTTTACCCGCCGCGGGATGATATCAGAGAAGAGTTGATCCGGGCCGCCGAACAGGCCGAAGACCGATCGGTAGTGGCGGTTACTTCCAAGGCGGTTTCTATACAGGAAGGCCGGTGCGTGCCTTTGGATCATTTTACTTCTCGTGATGAATTAGCTAAACAGGAGGCCGACTACTATTTACCGCGGGAGAGAACTCCCGGTGAGTTTGCTCTCCATACTCTTAAGGACGGCAGATGGTGTGGCAGTGCCGGTGTTGATAAGAGTAATGCCAATGGTTTTTATATACTTCTACCTTGTGATGTCTGGTATTCGGCCGAGAACATCTTAAAATTTCTTCAATATCAACAGCCCCATAAAACTCTGGCGGTGATAATTACTGACTCCGTATCTCAACCTCTTTATCGTGGTATCAGGGGTGCAGCTTTGTCTTTTGCCGGTCTGGATCCTTTATTCAGCTACGGCGGACGACAGGATCTCTTCGGTCGGGTGATCCGTTGGGGGAGGGTCAATGTTGCCGACGCCCTGGCCTCCGCCGCCGTTTGGGTTATGGGCGAGGGAGGCGATGCCCAACCTCTGGCCTTGATAAGCGACCTGCCGCCGGAGTTGTTTATGCCGGAAAATTACGACCCTTCGCTTCCTTTTTCCTCTTTTCAGGTACCTCCGGAAGAGGATCTCTATTGGCCTTTTCTGGAGAGCGTGGAGTGGTTGCCCGGCGGGGGCGGGTATCGCACTGAATGGCAGGCAGAAACGGCCTGGGAATGAATTTGGAGCACATTGTTTTGCCACTCGCTTTCTGCTATTGTTAATAATATTAATATAATCTAATACTATTATGAGTGAACAGCCACCAAATAATTTAGGAGATGAGGGTGAAGGTGAAGAAAAAACGAACCGGGAAAGTATTGAAAATGAACCCTCCTATGCGCAAATAGCCAGAACATTAAAAAGTGGTATCTCGGATGATGATTGGTTTGATAGAATTATAATGAACGGAGCGGGTTCTCAGTTTACTACCTACTTACAGAAGAAATTCAAGAAAGAGTACGGTGATATAGTTCCGGATATTGTGCCTGTCTATCATGAAGTATTCAGTTCCTCAACGCAATATCCTGAATCCAAAGACGGAAAATATCCCGATATCGAAAAAGAAATAGTTGAATTCTTAAAAGCTGTTAAAGAAAATAACGCGGAAGGAGTTGATGATTTTGTTAAACAGTTAAACGAAGGTCTAAACACCTAAAATGAAAGTTAGTATTTAAGGACGGTATAAGCTTGATGTTTCAACTTCTACTACCAGACGATATTGATTATTGAAAGTTATTTGATCAAATTGTTTGTAAACCGGTGATCCGCTATGAACCAACCCGACTATTTTGACATCCACACTCATCTCAACTTCACCGCTTTTGATGAAGATCGCGGGGAGGTGATAGATCGGGCGCTGGAAGCCGGGGTATGGTTTAACAATGTCGGAACCCAACAGGATACTTCCCGGCAGGCGGTAGAGATCGCCGAAAGCCGCCCCGAGGGTGTCTATGCCACGGTCGGTCTGCATCCTATTCATACCACTGCCAGCTTTCATGATGAACAAGAGCTAGGTGCCGGTGGCACCGAATTTACATCCCGCGGAGAAGAGATTGATACTGAATATTACCGCCGGTTGGCGCAACATGAAAAGGTGGTGGCCATCGGAGAAACGGGGCTCGATTATTTTCATCTCGATGAAGAAGCTACTCGTTCTGCCCAAAAACAGGCCTTTGAAGCCCAGATCGCTCTGGCTCATTCACTGGAGAAACCTCTGATGCTTCATATCCGGAACGGCAAAAACGGAGAGGATGCTTACGGCGAGGTGCTAGATATTCTGGAGCACACTCCTCATTCCGGCGGTAACGCCCACTTCTTTGCCGGAGACCGGGATCAGATCCGCCGTTTCTTAGAGCAGGGTTTTTGTATTTCTTTCACCGGAGTAGTAACCTTTACCGAAGATTATAATGAATTGGTTCGTTATGTACCACTGGATCGGTTAATGGCCGAGACCGACGCTCCTTTTGTGGCTCCCAAGAGCCGCCGCGGCCGGCGTAATGAACCTTTGTTGGTGCGCGAGATAGCCGAACAGATAGTGAAACTCCGCCCCGAACCGGACGCCGAAGTCCGATCGGCCTTGGTAGAGAATGCTCGCCGCCTCTTTTCTTCAGCTTTTTCGTTAAATTGAATGTATATCAAAATAGTAAAAATTTAATTACTGCAGTATGAAAAAAGTAACGGTCATAGGCGGCGGCTCCGGTATCTTTAATGTCCTCAAAGGGTTGAAGGATTACCCGGTGGATCTGACCTCTGTAGTTACCGCTTTTGACAGCGGCGGCAGCGCCGGTGAGCTGCGGGATGAGTTCGGCATTTTGCCGCCCGGCGATCTCCGGAGATCATTGGTAGCTTTGTCGCCGGAGACCGAGAACCAAACTCTGCGCGATCTATTTAGTTACCGTTTTGCCTCCACCAGCTCACTCAAGGGGCACAGTTTCGGCAATCTGCTACTGTCTGCCCTTAACGACATTACCGGCAGCGAAATCGCGGCGATAAAGAAAGCCGGCGAGATATTGAATATCAAAGGACGGGCTCTGCCGGTCTCTGTCGATCAGGCGGAAGTTTGCGCCGAGCTGGAGGATGGTACCATAGTTCGGAGTGAGACCAATATTGACATTCCCCGACATGACGGCAGTAAAAGGATAAAAAAAGTTTACCTCAACCCTCCGGCTACGGCTTATCGCGAGGCCTACGAGGCCGTTTTACAAGCCGATCTGGTAGTTATCGGTCCCGGCGACCTCTTTAGTTCCATTCTGCCCAATATCTTGGTTCGGGGAATGTCTCAAGCTCTAAAGGGTACTTCCGGTAAAGTCGCTTATATTCCCAACCTGATGAGCAAATGGGGCGAGACTCACGGTTTTAAAAGCTCTGACTTGGTGCGGGAGGTACTTAACTATTCCGGCCTCAGGCAAATGGATTACCTTATTTGCAATGATCAGCCGTTAAATGAGGAACTTTTGAAAAGATACCGCCTGGAGCGATCCTATCCGATTGCGGTGGATGAGCAGAGTTTAAAAACCTTAACCAAAGAACTGATAAAGGGCGATATTTTATGGCAGTCCGATATTATTCGTCATGATGCCGGCAAACTGTCGCGGGTTATTGTGGATCTGGTTTTACAAGATGACTAGGAGTAGCTGCTAATCTGCTCCATCATTGTCTCTTTTTGGACTGCTCTCTTTTACTATTTCACCTCGGTATTATGCTTCTCCGTTGCCTATTTTTATTGATTTAAATTGTTAACATTTAATGCGGTCATTGAATGTTAACAAACGAGAATTAAATAATAGAACATCAAATAAAAAACAAAGGTTTCTTAACGTCAAGCAGATGGCTAAACCGAAGGGGTTATTTTTTTTGGTTTATGAGGTCGGTATTGACCGTAATATATCTGGTAAGCTTTACAACGACTAAGTTCCTTATTAACTCGGGGTGCGGATATGAAAACCCCAAAAACACTTAAGGAAAGGGGGCGACCGAATGAAGTACGTGTGGATCGGCTTGGCAGTCGGGTTGTTTGGGCTAG
>CAYLYL010000051.1:0-6127 GCA_964388095.1 uncultured Candidatus Saccharibacteria bacterium
GTTTATAAAATCTGATCCGGTGGGAACCACACAAACGGGTTCATCCTCCGGAAAAACCATTTCAGGGTGACAAAGACTCTTCTTATCACCCTTTTTATTTTTTTCTTCATCTTACTATCTCCTATGAGGTTATAGAGCATTATGACCATTATCAGTATATCCTCATCTGTTCAAAGGTCAATAATAAAGATTTCTTTTTAGCTAATAGTTATATTAACGACCATCCGCCGCCCGCTTAATACTCGCAAAAAACTCCGACCGCATTAGATTTTGCCAGGGGAGAAACAAAGGGGTTGGTAAAGTGTTAAAATCGAACCAATCCTGATCAATGAATTTATCCGGTTCTTTAATAGTAGCTTGGCCGCGTTCGTAATCGGAAAGCATCCAAATGGTGATATGATGTTTACCCTCTTCAAAAAAATGATCCTCGGTCACCGCTTTGAACCGGACGTTTTTAATTACCAGATCGGTCTCTTCCCGAACCTCTCGGGCGGCGGCCTCGGCCAAAGATTCTCCGAATTCCAGATATCCGCCGGGCAGGGACCAGCTGCCGGCACCGTGGGAACCTTGTCTCTTTCCCATCAGGAATTTGTTTTGATGAAATACGAACACCCCCAACCCCACCCGAGGTTTTTGTTCATATAAGGAGCCACTAACGGGGTCTTTGTTGAAGTTTGAGTTTTTTTGATCCATATTTAAATCAATTAACAAATAAATATTCTTTGTTACTTCTGACATTTAATGCAGTAATGAGTACCTCGGTTGTTGAGCCGGATCTTTTTAACGGCTCTGCCGCAGTTGGAGCAGGGTTCTCCTTCCCGGCCGTACACTTTCAGGTAAGGCACGAATCCGCCCGGCTCACCGTTCGATCTTTTATAATCCCGAAAAGAAGTGCCTCCCTTTTGAACCGAGTGTTCCAATACTTTCTTTAGAGCCGAGTGAAGTTTGGCTGTTTCTGATTCGGTTATCTCATTTACCTTTTTGTCCGGTCTGATACCGGCTTGGAACAGAGCTTCATCGGCATAAATGTTCCCGACCCCGGCTATCAACTCCTGATCCATTATCAATTGCTTAATATTGCGGCGGGGGTATTTGTTAATGAACTCTAACAGTATCTCGACCGTAAAGTCCGGATCCAGCGGCCCTACACCCAATTTTTGAACCACGTTTTCCTTTTCGGGTTGCTTGCTGTAATATATCCAGCCGAATTTCCGAGAGTCATTGAAATAAAGAGTTGAACCGTCGGTGAAATGCCACTCAATGGCGGTATAACTGTTAGGAAGGTCTTCAGCTCCTCCCGGCTGGGGGTGGCCGCCGATCACCGGCTCTTTATTGTTTGCCCGGTATATTATCTGGCCGGTCATTTTTAGGTGGATCAACAGTCCGTCTTGGTCGGTGAAGAAGATCATCAATATTTTTCCCTCCCTCCTCAGCTCCGAGATCTTTCGGTTGCGGTTTCGGTTGATAAACTCTTTGGCGGACAAAGGTTTTACCGCTCCGGGTTGTAGTACCCGGATCTCTTCAATGATTTTATTTTTCAGCGCCGGTTCCAGTTCGCGACGCAAAGTTTCTACTTCCGGTAATTCGGGCATATTAAAATTAACAAGCGGGAGCAATTATTATTTGATCACCCGCTCTTTTATTTTTTTAAGTGATTTTTAACACACGATGCCGAACAAAGGGTTTCTGTTGGCGTCAAGTATGTCGCCATTCATACTATCATCAAAAAGGGGCTTATCCAACATTCAAACTTGGATAATCCGCCTAAAGCAGAGCAACCAATGCTTTTTGAAGGTTAAAATGTATTAGATTCATATTTAATAAGTTATTGCAATTCCCGCACCGGATCCGGTTTTGGTATTATCTATACTAATTAAATACTTTAGTTTCTCAGAAGGGTAAATAATATAGAAAGCCATCCTAATCAAGCTCCGGTACTAAACGCTTGGAAAGTTGAACCAGTTCATCATGAACCGATCCGTTGGAAGCTATCGCTCCTTTGATCTCTTCATCGTATCGCTGGTTTCCTCCGGCTAGATCGGTCACCAACCCCTCGGCCTCCTCTACAATGATCTTTACCGCCGCGACATCATGGGCTTTATCATTGGGAAATAGAGAAAAGGACAGTTCGCCGGCTGCTACCAAACAGGCGGGGTAAATAGAAGAGACCAATCTCACCAGAAAGACCGCCTTTTCCGTTGTCAAAACCTCGGCCAATTTTTGAAGGTTATACTTAGAGGAGGCCACATAATCGTAACTTCCCACCGTTTTGGTCAGGGAGTCATCCTGGGATACTTTTATCGGTTGGTCGTTAAGGTAGGCTCCCCGGCCTTGAGAGGCGTAAAATAGCCGGTCGCAGAAAGGGTCGTATATTACTCCCATTACGCTTTTCCCTTGATGAACTAAAGCCAGAGAGAAGACACAGGCGGGAATACCGTGGGAGAGGGGGTGGTACCGTCCAGCGGATCACAAACCCACCAATAATCCGAGTTTCCCGTGTGGCTTTCTTCTTCGCCCAACACCGAATGATCGGGAAACTGTTGGGAAACCCTCTCTATAACCAAAGAGTTTATCTTAGTATCGGTCTCGGTAACCGGAGTGCGGTCCTCTTTCCACCGCTTCTTCATACTAAGAACAAAATTCTCTCGAATAATATCTCCGGCCTCTCGGGCGATATCCTGGGCGAACTTTTGATATTTATCCGGCATGATCTTTTAAAATTTATGTTCATTAATTACTAAATACCGATTTTTTATATATACTAACTACCGGCTACTATTTACCAATTTATTTAATTCTTCTTCCGCTACCTGTCGATCGCTCCAAGGGATTCTCTCTCCTCGGGACCCCATAATGTAAGGGTCGGTACCTTTACCGGAGATCAAAACGACTGAATTTTGAGATCGTTCACCCGAAGCGGCTGATCTTAAAGCTTGATGAATGGCCTCTCGGCGGTCTATTATGATCCGGCAGGGGGTGTTTTTGATAGCCAACCTCATCTCTTCCACTATCTGTTCCGGGTCTTCGTCATAAGGGTCCTCGTTGGTTAAGATCACCTCGTCGCAATAACGGTCGGCGATCTCGCCCATTACCGGTCTCTTCCATTTATCACGCCCGCCGCCGGTGTTGCCCAGCACGCAGATCAGTTGATGCTCATCTGCGTGCTTGTCCTGAGCACCGCCGAAGGGCTTGCTTCTATCTTGTTGGAGGGTCTTTGAAGTTTTGTTTTGATCATCTTTCTTTGATTGGGCAAACGCCTGATACAATTTCTCCAGCGAGTCCGGCGTATGGGCATAATCCACAACGACCGAAAAATCCTGACCCCGGTTTATTTTTTCGGTCCTTCCCGGCAGGGTATCCAGCTTAGATATCGCCGAACTAGCACTTTCTGCATCGGCCAAGCCGGTATCAAGGGTGGCGCATAAAGCGGCCAAAATATTTTGCCGGTTGAAATCTCCGGTTAACGGGGTTTTCCATTCCTTTTGTCGCCAGCGAAATATCTGTTGCTCCGGCGTGAAGGAGGTAACCTCGGCTTCCTGTTGTGAGAATTTGATCACTTGAGCCGAAGGAGCCGCTTCTATGAAACGGTGATGTTCCGGATCATCGGCGTTGACCGCCAAATATTTGTTTTGTTTGGCCGCTTTTTCCAGTTCGCGCCCAATACTTAGTTTGGCCTCCCGATACTTTTCATACGAGCCGTGGGACTCGATATGTTCCGGCGACAGGTTGGTAAAGACCAAAACATCAAGCTCCAGCCATTTATGCCGCCACTGCTCGGCTCCTTGCGAGGTGAGCTCCAATACGGCCGTGTCACAACCTTTATTTACCGCTTTTCTTAATGATCTCTGGAGGAAGAAACGCCCGGGCTGGGTCATTTTTTTTAGATTGGGTTGATCGTCATCTCCGGTTTTGAAGCGGATAGTGCCGGCTACAGCTGTTCGGTGTCCGCTCTCTTCCAGGATAGCGTTGATCAATTCGGTGGTGCTGCTTTTGCCTTTGGTGCCGGTGATCCCGATAACCGTTAATTGCTTGGCCGGGAACCGGTAAATAACCGCTCCTAGCAACGCTAGGCCGTAGTGGTAGCAAGAGAACAATCGCCGCGGTATGAGTTTTTTGATCTTATTTAACATAGGCAAAGGCGGTTTTTATTCGTTTACTTTTTTCAACGCCTCGCGGATCTGTTCGGCGGTTTCGGTAACGTCTGTTGGTACTTTGCGGGCGGCCTCTCGGGCCTCCGAGGCCGAGTATCCCATGGACATCAAAGCGTCCAACACCTCGGTGTTTTCCGGGGTTGGTCTCTCTTTCTCGGGTTCGCCCATTTTTTCTTTCAATTCCAACACTATTTTCTCGGCGCTTTTCTTGCCGATGCCGGAAACCTTGGTCAGGTGTGACGGGTCGCCGGATCGCACCGCCTGTTTTAGAGTGGTAACCTCGGCCAGATCCATTATTCCCAGTGCTGATTTGGGGCCAATGCCGGAGACGGTGATCAACAGCTCAAAGAACTCCAGTTGTTCAGAAGAATCAAAGCCGTATAGATCCAGAGCGTTCTCACGTACCGCCAGATGGGTCCAGAACTCCGCTTCATCTCTAATGCCGGCCTCGGCCGCCGCCGTTGTTGCGGTGAACACCTTATAACCCACTCCGCCGGTTTCCACTATTACGTAGTTGTCTTTTTTATGACGAATTTTTCCTTTGAGATAACCGATCATAATTCCCATAATATATCAAAAAAGCTCTTTAAGCCATTGTTAAAAACATAAATCCATCTTTAAAATAAAAGAAACTAAATTGACTATATCAACGTTTGTTGATACATTATCTATATGCATCAAAGTAAAGAGTTGAATTTTTGTTGTTTTTATTGCTCTTCAGTGGGTAAGGACCGCGAGATATGTAAATTTTTTAAAGCTCTAACCAATGATAATCGCTTAAAGATAGTAACTCAGCTCCGTTTGGGTCCGCAATGTGTTTACGAAATAGAGGGTGCGCTGAATTTGTCGCAAAATTTGATCTCTCATCATTTGAAGAAACTGGAAAAAGCCGGGATGGTGTTATCGGAGAAACGGGGAACCAAGGTTTATTATCGTCTTAATAAGCAACAGTTCGAAGAGCACTCCTCTTTTCTTCAACGATTTTTAGTTAATAATTAAATTATTTATGAAAGAGAACATCGTATTTATAGCTACAATAACAGGCCTTGTTTTGATCGGCGGTGCTTTGTGGGCTTTTTCTCCCGATCAGCAAGAAGGTGTTGATGATGCAGCGCTTCTTTCCGACCAAGAATCCGTTGCCGAGGAACAGGAAGAAAGATATCAAGAAGAAAAAGAACCGGATACTCAGAAAGAGGAAGAAATCAAGCAGGAACTGCCGGAAGAAGACCGAGAGTTCCAAGAGGATACAAATGATCAAGAGGAGCCGGAGAAACAAACAGATCAAGAAGATCTTCAAGAACAAGAAGAATCGGACCCGGAACAAAATGATCCCATGGAAACACTGGTCAGTTGTTTAGAAGAAGAAGGAGTGGTCATTTACGGATCGGTCACCTGTCCTTTCTGTACCGAACTGGCTAATGAGTTCGGCGGCTATGAGGTTATAGACCCGATCTATGTCGAGTGTACCGAGGAACCGGATCGTTGTGACGAGGAGATGATCGGTCGGGGAGTGCCGGAGATCCAGATCGAAGGTGAAATGTACCAGGGATCGCGAGAACCAGCCGCTATCGGCCAGGCGGTGGGCTGTGAGTTGTAGAAAATGAGGTTTAATTATAAAAAGATCACTTTGGTAATTGTGATCGCGGCAGTTATGCCGGTGTTGCTGTTGGTTTTTGGGGACGGTCAAGAAGACGAGAGCAAGAGGTATTTAGTGGAGTGTTTGGAACAAGCCGGAGTGGTCATTTACGGATCGGTTACCTGTCCTTTCTGTACCGAACTGGCTAATGAGTTCGGCGGCTATGAGGTTATAGACCCGATCTATGTCGAGTGTACCGAGGAACCGGATCGTTGTGACGAGGAGATGATCGGTCGGGGAGTACCGGAGATCCAGGTCGAAGGTGAGGTGTATCAGGGGTCGCGGGAGCCGGCCGCCATCGGTCAAGCAGTCGGTTGCGAGATGTGATTTTAATTTAAAC
>CAYLYL010000052.1:0-5860 GCA_964388095.1 uncultured Candidatus Saccharibacteria bacterium
AAGCTGATTTCCCTACTATTTTCCTAACGACCAATTATCAAGCTGATAGCTCACAGCTCACAGCTGAAAGCTGACAGCAAACAGCTGCTCTGCTACTAACTACGTTCCACCAACTCCTAATTACTATTTTAATTTCCCAAACCGGGTTCTTTATGCTTCTAATTTTACTGAACTTCGATTTCCAATTCCAGAGGCCAGGCCTCTGGAAAATGTTTTTCTCGATTTAAAGTCTAATGAAGTAACATTAAGATGAAATTTCTGGCAAAGTAGATCATTGCTCCAAGTACTGCAATAATAATTAGATAGTGGGGGTTTTTTCTCAGTTCCGGAAAGGCGCTGGGTCCTAAGTAAAAGATAGCCGGACTGATCCTGGTGTTCAAAAGAGAAGTAACTCCTCTAACCCGACTTCTGCTTTTCTGATTACTTTTATACTGTTCATTCAAAAAGGATCGAACTTGGGGCGGAACCTCCTCCGATCCAAACTTCGGATCACTTTGTTCTTTGTTCGTTTTTCTAGAATCCAGTTTCTTCTTCCGCCATTTTTTGTAACGCAAAAACGTTCCGGCTTTTGCCCACACTCCCCTACAATTTGAACATTTTTCCAGATCCAGATCGTCCGGTATTAAACGGTCATTGATCGCTTTCAGTTCGGAAGAACATCCGGGACAGCTGAGTTCATTGTGTGCCGGTCGTTGGTGATTGAATTTATCTTGGTCAAACTCGATCAGCTCTTCGGCGTTGTCGGGATCCACGCGGTAGAATTGATCTGAATCACACCACACTCCCCCGCAATTCGGACACTGGTTGATCTTTACCGAAGTGCCTACCCGGCATTTGCCCAACTTAAGCTCCATTATATTTTGACAGAGAGGACATTTCATTTGTTAGTTCTTTTTTTAAGTAATGGTGGTGCTTTTAATCTTGGTCATTATTTGGAGTTTTTCGGGGCGCGATACGAACCAGCGATACTTCTCTACCTTCAACAGCTGCATAGATGGCCCCGTCATGCTGCCCTACTGTTACGTCTCTTACCCGCCAACCTTCCTGCTTTAGGAGCGGATCTTGCTCCTCAAGGCCGTCCTCCAACACCTTAAAATGTGCCAAGTATTGGCCGGCCAATCCGCCGACAAACAGATCTCCCTGCCAGTTTAAGAACCCCTCGGCATGATAAAAGGTCATACCGGCCGGCGGAAAACCGCCGCTGTTGCAGGGCCAGTAATGGATTGGATCGACGATATCATCGCGATCCTGCGGCAGGTCTCCGATGGCTTGTCCGGACAGATAGGTGCAGCCGGTATGCGCTTCCGGCCAGCCGTAATTGGCGCCGGACTTAATGATATTTATCTCGTCGCCGTCCTGCTCGCCGTGCTCGCTTTGCCATAGTTCGCCGGTTCCGGGATGAATCGCCATACCCTGAGCATTTCGGTGTCCGAACGAGTAGATCTCGTCTGCCGCGTCAGGGTCTCCTACCAAAGGGTTTTCTTCCGGCACGCTGCCGTCAAGTTTAAGCCGTATGGTGGTACCCAGAGTGTTACCGGTGTCTTGTGATACATGATCGTCAAAGTTCTTATCTCCCCGGTCGCCGATCGTCATATATAGATATTTTCCGGCAATCACTACCCGGGAACCGTAATGACTGCTCCCGCTCTGCGCAGGTTCTGCCGCAAATAGTTGTTCGATATCTCGAAGTTCGGCGTTGTCGGTGTCAAGTACGGCACGAGCTAAATAAGTGGTGCGGCCGCCGTTTCTGCCGGCCGAATAAGTAAAGTAAAGCACATTATTTTCCTTAAAGTCGGGCGAAACTGCCACATCAAGCAAACCGCCCTGGCCGCTATCATCAACCTCCATTACTCCTTCGATCTCGGTTACTTGTAAGTTCTCGGTATCAATAAGAAACAGCTGGCCGGAGTTCTCGGTAGCTACCAGCCGGGAGGTGTCGGGAATAAAATCTATCCCCCAGATCTGTCCCAGATCCTCGGCCACCACCTCCAACACCGGCTCTATCTCCCCCATCGGTTGTCCGATCGGTTGGTCTTCGCGGGTTCGGTCATCAGACATTCCGGTGTAAATAAACCAACCTGCCCCGAGTGCCATAGCCACTACTGCTATAATTATTATCAACGGAGTTCTTTTGATGGTCATAAATTCATTATAACTAATATGTGACCGGCTGTCATTTTTGTCTATTTGATCGAAAGCGGCTCAGGTAAAAAGCATCAGTACTTATTAACTGTTGTTTGGCAAATATTGAACCCAATATGATATAATTAACTTATTAGGTTCGTAATTAATTATTTCAAAATGATCAAAAAAATGAAACGCAGCCAAAAGGATCGGGTGATAGCCGGTTTCTTTGGCGGTTTGGGTGAGTATTTCGATACCGACCCGGCACTACTCCGGGTGATCGGTGTTTTGGTTCTGTTTTGGAGCGGTTTCTGGGCTTTGGTGGTTTATATTATTGCTATTTTGGTTATTCCGGTTCAGCAAGAGAAAGAAAAAGAGGAATGGGAAAGAATACCCGGGTCGAATCAACAAGAGGTGAAATTTTGGCGCTGGTTATTATTAGCTTTATTGATAATACTACTCTTGCTGCCTATCTTGGGGTTGGTGAGCTTCAGGCAGTATCAGTTTGAAGTTATTCCCGAAACTTTTCACGAGGTATTTGAATCTACAAGATCGGATATCGACCGCAGGTCTGATCAAGTTATGGTTCACGAACAATATTTACCCGCTGTGGAAAGAGAGTTTTTAAATGATCACTTAAAGGAAGCGGTCCTGGAACAACGTGATCAGGGGCAGACCTTTGCCGCACATTATGTTCTGGGGCAGACCGAGTCTCAAATTATCTTATGGGCTTATGTTGTAACCTATCAGTCAACAGATGACGGTTTGGAGCTTTTGCAGGGGAGATCCGCTCCGGTGGTGGTATCGATAGAAAATGATCAGGTGCTGAGTTCCTTGGTGCTTGAGAAAGACGACCTCACTATCGATGATCTGCCCGAGGATATACCGGATCGCCTACAGGATCGGTTGCTCTATTTCCCAAGTCAAGAGCGGCATATAATAGACCATCTGCAAAAAATAGTTGAGCAGCGGGCACAGAATTTCTTTGAGGTATCGGAACTCGAGTAGCAAGCTGTTTTTTGTTTTATAATGATGTAATTAATGAACTAAGATGATATGAAGATATACTTTGCCGGTTCGATACGCGGAAATACTGAAAGCAGAGATATTTTTCCGCAAATAGTAGCCCAGCTCAATGAACACGGAACGGTTCTAACCGAACATATTGCCGATAAAAATTTGACCGGAGTGGGAGAAACGGATATCTCGGATCAAGAGATCTACCGGCGAGACATATCTTTGATCCGGGAAGCTGATGTGATGGTGGCAGAAGTGTCCTCCCCTTCTCTGGGAGTAGGTTACGAGATCGCTACCGCCGAGAGTTTGAATAAACCCGTTATTTGTCTGGTTCAAGATCGACCAAACGGTCAACTTTCTGCTATGATAAAAGGTAATGAAAATTTGAGACTGTTTTCCTATCGGACGATTGCCGATATTGATCCCGTTATCAAAGAACAGTTAAGTAATACATTATTATAGGTATAACATATAATTGTTAATAAGTAATTATGACAGAGGCAAGAAATTATCTCATCGGAGCGATCATTCTAATAGTTATAACCACCGCACTGGCTTTTCTTTTAACCGAAGAGGAGCCCGAGGGACGGTCAGAGCCCGAGGATTCGGTTGAGGAAACCTCTGGCGAGGAGCAAAGACCCGGCATAGAAGAGCTGGTTTATGGCTTTTTAGGTACTCCCTATCAAAGAGGGCCGTTAGGCGAAGGTGATGAAGAAGAGATCTACCGCACCGATGTTTTTGACTGTACTACCCTGATCCTGGTAACCGCCGCTAAATTAAATGCCAATGGTTACACCCCGGAAGAGATGATCAAGCAGGTCAATTATTATCCGGCCGGCGAGGTCTCTTATGAGAACCGGCTTCATTATTCCAGTTATCGCAATAAAGTTTCTCCCTATTTTGAGGATATTACTGCTCAAGTGGGCGGCGAAAAAACTCAGCAAAAAACTGTCCTGCTGAACAAAGAACAAGATGACGGAGAAAGGCTAATTGATATCGACTGGCAACAGGAGATCACGTTGGATTACCTGAAAAAAGAGCAAGTGCCGGAAGTTCTTTCTTCACTTCCTCGGGAAGTGGGGGTGGCTTTTCTGATGGAGGGAGATCGGGAGATCGGTTTGGATGTTCGGCATGAGGGAGTAGTGTTTGAGGGAGAGCATTTGATACATGCTACCGACGAACACGGAGAAGTTTTCAAAGAAGATCTGGAAAGTTTTCTGGAGGACAGTGATTACGACGGGGTGATATTTTTTGAGATAATTGATCAAAATTAGAGATCATTACAGCACACCTCTACCTATGCTTTATTAGACGAAAATGATCCTGTGGAAGTTAAACTTCCACAGGTTGATAGCAATAACTCATCAAGGGTTGTTTGTTGATCTGATAGTTATTATAATAATGTTAATGAACAGAGTCTTTACTCAAACCTTTGGAGTGGCCGGAGCTTTGATCGAGCGCGACGGCAAGTTCCTGCTGGTAAAAGAGGCGCAAAGTGATGAGGCTGACGCCGGTAAATGGAATCACCCGGCCGGCTGGATCGAGCTGGGCGAAGACCCGATCGAGACCGTCAAGAAAGAGGTACGGGAGGAGACCGGTTATGACTTCACCCCCACTTACTTGCTGGGTGTTTATTCGCTAATGAGAAAAGATCTGGAGTACAAGGAGGGACAGGCGCGACACCCGATCAAGCTGATATTTACCGGCGATATTTCCAAAGAGCCGGTTGGTCAGTTGGCTGATGATGTTGAGATCATTGAATGGTTTGACCCCGACCAAATAGAGGCCATGCCCGGTGATACCTTGCGTGATCTTGATATCAAACAAATGGTAAAGAGTTATTTAAGCGGTGCAAGGTATCCGTTACAAGCGGTGACTCACACACTGGTTTCTCATTAAGCAGGTACTATCTGGTCCGTTTCAGATAAAAATTCCTCGGCTGTTTGCAGATCTTCGGGAGTGGTAAGGGGGAGCCAAAATCTGCTTGTTATCGGGGTTATGTCGTGTTCATCCGCCATTTGCAGCAAGGTTTGGGGCAATCCCCATTCTTCTTTTCCGGGCAGTTTTATTTGAGGATAAGAAAATATTTCTCGGGTTATCGAATATAGGCCGGTATTAAGATATCCCGGTTCCCGATCACTGTTGCTTTTTTCTTGGATATCTTTGATCTTGCCGTTCTCATCGAACACTATCCGTCCTCCCGATCGCGGTTCATTAACCGGATGTATTACTATGGATAAATTTTGTTCGGCACATTCTTTTAGGTCTTCAGGGGAGTAAATATCATCCCCCATCATTACTATAAAACGCTCACCCAGTACATCCTGTGCTCTCCACAAAGCATCTGCGGTACCCAGAAGTTCCGGCTGTTCCACGTAGCGAAGCGGCATACCGTTGTATTCGGTGCCCAGATATTGATATATTTTTCCTGACAGATAACCAACTATCAGAACAGTTTCGGTTATTGCCGGAGGAAGAGAGTCCAGTTTGTATTCCAATAACGTTCTCCCCCGCACTGTAAGCAAGGGCTTGGGGGTAAGCTCGGTTTGCTCTCTCATTCTTAAACCGCGGCCGGCCGCTAAGATTACTGCCTGCATTGCACTATATTACCACGAACGGATCTTTCCCCCAAACCGTTCTATCAAACATTCTCACACTTTTTATTGCCACCTGTTCTCGGTTTAATCCGGCGCAGAATTCTCCGCAGCTTGGCTGCGGA
>CAYLYL010000053.1:0-5854 GCA_964388095.1 uncultured Candidatus Saccharibacteria bacterium
CATTTCATTTACTTGCGATTCAATAGAAAGCGCTTGCTTCTCATCTGACTCCGTAGATTTTCTGGCGTAGAGGCAATAATGTATCGGCGGAGCTTCTACAGGCTCATTTTCTCTCACCAGGGCGTTCGTCGCTTGTATCTCCATACACCAACATCAATGACAAAGACCTCTCAGGTAGTCCAGAGAGGTCTAAGTAGACAAGCTGTTGGTAACTCAGCTCTTCTTTTTCTTCTCACTCAACCCAGAGGCCTGGCCTCTGGGAAGGGGAAAATTAGAAAACAGTCATTCCAATATTCTTGCGAATATTGGAATAAGAGTCGATCTAACTTGGTGGTTAATTTATGAAGTGAACGGAAGAAGGCGGTTCGGACTTTAAGTTTTTGAAAGGGTTATTCTATTGAACATACCCCTCCGGGGCAGGCCGGCTTATGATCCGGGGTTGGTAAAATATTCAGCTTCAACAATGTGTTATATATTTTACAACCTACACAAATACCGAATGCACTCTCCATGAACATAAAGGTGAGACAGATTCCGCAGACAATAAGAGTGGGCGGGCCTTGAAGATTGAGTATATAAATGAATACCGTCATTAGAGTGGCCAGAACCAAACCGATCGACCAGGCAAAACGTTTTTGTATAGCCCCGACATACTCCGGTTTTTGGTTGCTGACTATTAATTCGGCTAATCGTGAGATCGGTGAGAAGCGTAATCCCAGTACGGTTTTGGCGAAGAAATCAAAAAGCAAAAAGATCACCAGTATCTTAATAAAGAGAAAGTTTTCCAAATAAAAAGCTTGAAAAAAAGCAAAGAAACCGGCTGCGAATACTATGCCGGCTCCGGCCCGGATCGATCGTTCATTAAGGACCGGGTAGGGGGCCGGAGCACCCTGGATAGTTAGTCCGGGAATAATTGTGCCGAAGCTAAAAAAACCGTATTGTTTGAGTTTATTGATCATGATCTTATTTTTTTAATTACTAATTTTAGTAATTTACTGAACTTTTGTTCTTCTTTGTTGCTCCGGCATACGGCCAACTCTTCCAGGAGATAGGCCTCGAGGCCGGAATCAAGGGCGCCTTTAACTGCTAAAAACTGAGGGATCACCTGCTCGCAGTCCCGGCCGTCTTCTATGCTCCGGCGAACTTGAGCCAAGTGCCCTTCCAGTCGCTTGAGGCGGTCGGCAATTTTTTTCTTGTCTGTTGACATAAGCCCAGTATATCCCCCCAGGGGGGATATTGTCAAACATATCAAACATAAGGAGTTTTTAGTACAGAGATATATTAACCACACCGGGCTGATTAGTTAATAATAAAAATGTTAACATTCGATGCGATCGCACTGAATGTTAACAAGATCTCGGGGTTAAGTTGTGGTGTTATTATTAATGGTCTTCAACCAGACCCGGTGTTGATTCCTTTCTATTTTCCAATCTCAAATTTCCAATTCCGGTTCCCGCTGGTTCTGCACTAAACTAACCCGGTACTCTTTAGATATAAAAATCATCTGCGTGGTTCTTTTTTCTTCACCAAAGCGGTATTTGGTTTGAAAAATGGTTTACGGAAACGACAGTAGAGAGTTGATCTGTAGAAGTCACCGACCTGTGAAGGTTAGACAGGTGCGGATCATTCGGAAAGTCAGGGGTTTGAGTTTTTATTATGTTACAATGCAATTATGAAGTTATTAGCGGAGATCAGTGAAGGATCACTGGGATCAAGTCAAGAATTTGAACAGTTAGGAGCTGAGTATCAACTGCGAAAAAGTAGTCGGGCTATTGTGCTGAATAGTGAAGGAAAGATGGCGACTCAGTATCTGAATAATTATACCTTTCATAAACTTCCGGGTGGGGGAGTAGATGTGGGAGAAACGGCAGAGGAAGCACTCAAGCGAGAAGTAAAAGAAGAAGTGGGGTGTGACTGCACGATAATTAAACTGGTCGGCATGACCATTGAGTATCGCAACAAATACCGATTACTTCATATTTCTTATTGCTATGTAGCACAGGCGATCGGAGAAATAAAAGAGCCGTTACTGGAGGAGGGAGAGATCGAGGAGGGTATGGAGACCGTCTGGTTGCTGCCTTCGGAGGCGCTCGAGAGAATGAGAACCGATAAACCCCGGAAATACGAAGGAACCTTTATCTTAAAACGGGAGATAAGTTTTCTGGAAGAGTACCTGGCCGGTGATCAAGGTCAAATGATCTCAAACTGATATGTATGTGGCTTATCTGATATTCAAGTTTGTTGTTGGCGGTGGATTGATCCTGGGTATAACGTTATTGGCCAACTATATCCATCCCAAATGGGGCGGAATTATGGCCGTTGCGCCGGTTATAACTACTTTATCTATTGTGTTCGTACGGTTGGAGACCGATCTGCAAACCACTAGAGAATTGATCTTATCGGCTATTCATTTCGTTGTTCCTACCTTGTTGTTTTTGGTCTCAATGTATTTTTTGGTTGGACATTTAAATTTATTGTACAGTTTTTTGATATCTTATCTGATCTGGGGATCGATAGTGTTTGTGATATTATATTAAGGTCATAAAGTAGGCTGTAAGTTAAGGAGGCGGTAAAATCGTTGTATTTATTAAAAACATTTTAAAGTAATATATGCTTTATTTGGTGGCGTATCTGATCGGGGGTGAGGCTGGCAAGTGGCATCGGCGCAGGACCGGTGAAATAGCGGAGAAATTTGAAGTACCTGATCTGGCCAAAAGGATCCCGCCGCACTTAACTATGTTTCCGCCGACTGAATTATCCGATCCCGATAATATGAAAAGAGTAATTTCTCAATGGAGAGAAAAGGCCGGAGCATGCTCTCAACAGGAGGTGGTTTTGAACGATCTCGGTTGCTGGGGTCGGCGAGTGGTATATGTTGATGTTTCAGTAGGTAAGTTGGTGCGCCAAAAGGTGGCCGAGCTAAGGGTGTTGTTGGATGAGGAGCTGGGAACCAACGTCCATTGCCAGGCCTGGAAACCTCATGCCTCGCTGGCTCGCCGAACCCGGCCCGAGAAGATCGATGAAGTGTGGAAATATGTTTCCGGTTGGGAGAAGCTTTGGTTTTCATTGCCTTTTGATCATATAGCAGTACTGCGGCATCAGGAAGGAAGGTGGGAGAAAGATGAGGTCTTTGTGATAGACGGGAAGGGTTGATCCGGTTGCGACAAGACATAGTGTCGTTATCAGTTATTTGAATGTATAATAGATACTGTTAATCTCAATGTTTGATCTAACCGATAAAAAAATATTGGTGGCCGGGGCTCGGTCCGGTATTGGCCGGGCAGTGGTACGGCAGTTGTCCGAGGCGGGGGCCAAAATAGCGGCGGTTGGCAGGGGAGAACCGGCTGAGCGGCTGCAGGGATGGTCGGGGTCTGATGACGGTTCTTTCTTTTATCAGGCCGATCTGGCTCGACCCGAGGAAACCGAGCGAGTGATAACGGAGTTTGTTAATCGGTTCGGTCCTCCGGATGCGGTGGTCAACTGTATTGGTTGGACCTCATTCGGTCATTTGACCGACACCTCGGATGACGACTGGCGGCAGGTTATTGATGTCAATTTAACCGCTGCTTTTAATTTACTGCGGGAGGCGGGATCGGTAATGAAAGAAGCTGGCGGCGCTATGGTTATGATATCTTCCGATGTTAGTTTGCGCGGTCAACCCGGGATGGCGGCTTATAGTGTCAGCAAGGGCGGTTTGAATAGTTTGGTCCGGTCGGCGGCTGTTGATCTGGCGCCCTTTAATATTCGGGTAAATGCGGTGGCGCCGGGTGTGACTTTGACCGATCGGGTAATTGACAGCACTCCGGAAGGAGAGTTGGAGCGGATCGGACGAACTATTCCGTTGGGCCGCTTGGCCGAGCCTGATGACATTGCGGCGGCGGTCTTGTTTTTGATCTCTGATCATTCAAAATATATCACCGGTCACATTTTACCGGTGGATGGCGGACGAAGCGCGGTGTGATCCGGTCCTGATTCGGTCCTGATTCGGGTCTAGTAATAATAGTTACTTTTTGTTGAAATTTATAGCCGGTAGTAACTGTTAACGCAGAAAAATTACCCGGTTAATATCGTTTATGGTTTTGTAGTTTAGATGTGTTAATATGAAGTTAAGTTATCAATTAAAATAATTAAATATGAAAGCTCAATATAAAAATATTTTAGCAATTGGCGGGATCATTCTTTTGATTCTTATTATAGTGTTTACTTTCTTTTTAGTAAGGAATGAAATGACCAAAACCGCCTATATTGGATTGGATAGTGAAAATCTACCCACTGTACGACTGCAGGGAGAGGGGGTGGTCCGGGTTGCTCCCGACCAAGCCGAAGTATCCTTTGCGGTGGTAACCGAGGACGATGAGTCGGAAGTTGCCGTTGAGGAAAATAACCGTCGAATGGAAGAGGTGGTGGAATATCTGAAAAATGAAGGTATTGAGGAGGAGAATATTCGGACCGGAGATTTCAACGTACGACCGATGGAGGACTGGAGTAGGGATCCGGAAACCGGAGAGAGTACCAGAACTATTCACGGCTACCGGGTTAATAATACCGTGGAGGTTGAAATAACTGATCTGGAAAAGGCCGGTGTAATAATGGACGGTGCGGTGCGGGCCGGTGCCAATCGAGTAAGTCGCTTCAATATGGTGGTTTCGGATGAGGAAGAGTATAAGCGAGAAGCGCGCCAGGAAGCAATAAGAAAAGCCCAAGAGAAAGGGGGGCAGATCGCTTCCGATTTGGGCGTGAATTTGGGGAGAATATTAAGTTTCTCGGAGGATGCTGCCCGTCCTCCGATGATTCGTGCCGGATTAGAAGTAATGGAAGAGGATGATGTCGCACCCGGTGAGGTACCGATTGAACCGGGAGAGAGTGAGGTCAGGGTTAATGTTACTATGGAATACGAACTCAGATAAAGAGCTGCTGTGACACGCTGATATTTCCAAAACTGGTGCTTAAAGATAAAAAATGGAAAACACAACAGTAATACTGGCGTCTTCTTCGCCGCGAAGACAGGAGTTAATGAAAAAAGTCGGACTGCCTTTTCGTTGCGAGGAGAGCGGGTACGAGGAAGACCTCTCCTTGCCGCTGGAGCCCGAGCAACTGGTTGAACATTTGGCCCACGGCAAGGCCGAGCAGGTATTTCGTCGCTACCGCCATGGGGTGGTATTGGGAGCCGATACCGTAGTAGCTCACGGATCGCAGGTGTTGGGTAAGCCGTTGACCGCCGAGCGGGCCACAGAAATGCTGAGCGAGATCTCCGGCAGTATGGTGCGGGTGATAACCGGCGTGGCTTTGATCACTCCGGAATTTCAAAAAACTTACTCTGTCACTGTCGGAGTACAGATAAAACCTCTTACCGAAAAAGATATCGAGGATTACGTTATGACCGGCGAGCCATTGGATAAGGCCGGCGCTTTTGCCGTCCAAGGCAAGGGTGGCCGGTTGGTCGAGCGAATAGACGGAGATCTCGACAGCGTCATTGGGTTGCCGGTTGAAAAGGTTCGTGAGATGTTAAGTTCACTCTAAATTAATTAGATAGCATCGTTACAAAAACAACCTCCGAATCCATCAGTTTTTCCGGTCTTCTGTCTTGTGGAAGTTAAACGTCCACAAGCTTTTTTCTGCTCACTCTTAAGGATCTGTGGAAGTTAAACGTCCACAGATCTACCACCGGATTTTTTTCTCGTTACTTTCTCCCGCCTTGTGGAAGTTAAACGTCCACAAACTCTAAATAAGCACTCTGTATCGGGGTGTTGCTGTCCTGTGGACGTTTAACTTCCACAGGTCTTTTGTGTTAGCTGTTTTTTCTGTCTGGTGGAAGTTAAACGTCCACAAAAAAGAGGTGGCCTTTTATTTTTTT
>CAYLYL010000054.1:0-5623 GCA_964388095.1 uncultured Candidatus Saccharibacteria bacterium
GAACCGCCGACTTCTTCTACCTGTTTCTTCAATTCCTCCGCCTCTTCTTTCGGCATTCCTTCTTTCAACACCGCCGGCAGGTTGTCGGCCATATCCTTGGCCTCCTTCAGACCCAAACCGAGAGCATTCTTGACCACCTTAATTACCTGCACTTTCTGATCGCCTACCGCGGTAAGTTCCACGTTAAATTCACTCTTCTCTTCTTCGCCACCGGCTTCACCGCCGCCGCCTCCGGCTACCGCCACCGCGGCCGCCGATACTCCGAATTTCTTCTCCAGGACCTTAACCAGCTCATTGAGCTCCAATACCGACATCTGCTCGACGGTCTCTATCAAAGGTTGGAATTTTTCCGGCACCTCCACCTCGTCGCTTTCCGCGTCTTCGGTGTCCTGAGCTTCAGCGGTATCTCCGCCGGCGGAAGTTTGAGTTTGATCGGTGGTCGAGGCCTCGCTTTCAGAAGCGTCAGGAGCTTGTTGCTCCGCGGTCTCTTCTGTCGTCTCGGCAGCGGAAGAGGTTTCCTCTTCTTTAGAGTCAGTAGTTTGTTGCGTATTTTCTTCAGCCATAAATAATAAAGTTAAATTTTTAATTACTGATCCGAACCGAAAACCTAAGCGGTTTTCTTTTCAGCAATCCGATCCAAACCGGTAACCAGCTGCTGGATCGGTGAATTGATAAGATTAACGAACTGTCCGATAAGCACTTCGCGGGGAGGAATGGTGGCTACTTCTTCCATTTCCTCCCGGGTCATATAGCGACCGTCAAAGATCCCACCCATGATAAAGATATTATCGGGATGAGTTTTGCGGAACTGATGGATCTCGCGAGCCGGAGCTATCAGATCGTCACCATAAGCTATGGCGCACTCACCATCCAAAGAAGGCAGCTCGCCTTCCGGCGGATCTTCGGCCAAAGCTCTTTTCAATAGGTTTTTCTTGACCACCTTATAGCCCAACCCTTTTTGGCGCATTTGACTCCGAAGCTCGGTAACTTCCGAAACGCTCAGACCGTGAAAATTAACGAACACCACCGAAGAGCTGGTCTTCGTTACGTCCGCCACTTCCCGAACACGTTCCTGTTTTTTCTCCTTAGTTAAGGGCATAGTTTTTTATTAACAAGCAAGACAACGAACTGAGCAACGATCCAACACTCATTACCATTTCTTTGGGTAATCTAATTCCTGTTTTGTGAGTGGTCCGAACCCGGACGCAGACCTTTTACTCTGTCGGCCTCTTGTTTTTCTAATAATAAAATCGACCTATATTTAAAGGCCGAGTTCTCCGCCGCCGTTGTGGCGAGCAGTTACTTAGCTTTAACCTAAGAAGGTCTTACCCGACAGCACCGACAGGTTTTTTAAACACCCCGTCGCATACCGGCAACGCCTTCTGTCTTCGGCCTTTAGTGTCACTAAGTATATTAATATCTCATATTATGTCAAGAGCATTGAGTGCCGGCCGGCCGATAGAAAAATACCGTCATGCCGAAAAATTTAAAATTCCTTAATATCCGATTAAGAACCACCCCCGACAGACAGATCATCATTTTGAGGAAGTGTTCCATATTCCTGAACCGGTTCAGTTTCAGCAGAAAAACCAAAAAACATTACCATCAAGATAGCAAGCAAAATCGGTAAAACGGCGAATAAAATTAATCCGAGCTTGCGTCTAAAAGTAACGGCCGGCACCACTTCTCCCTTGGACTCCCGCAGATGCTTATAGATCAGATACCCATAACTAATAGTTAGAGGAATGATCAAGATCAAAGCTATAGCTCCGATAATTTCACTTAGGATCTCAACCCACAAAGGTAAATACTCATGTCCTTGAATAATAAGATAATAAAAATCGATAACCAAAACAGGTAGATTGATAACCAGGGTAATTATTAAACCAACCAGACCAAGAAATAAAAAGCGTCCGAACACCTCTATACCAAACCCTCTAATGTATTCCATACTCTTAAACAAAGCCAGAAAACCGCGGCTTTTTTCCGAAACCAGCACCATTAAAGAAAGACTGAGAATGACACCTAAGACAACGCCGGGGAAAATAAATAACATATAGCCGCCCAAAATGATCAAAGAAGCCAATAACACTATCCATAAACCGGATAGAATGTACCTGCCACCCTTACCTAAAGCTTGTAGCAGTCCGTCCGCTTGTCCGTCCAGAGCAAAAAGCATTGCCAGAGTGGTCCAGACTCCCAGCAAAAAGGTAACTAAGAATCCGGTAATTAATAAGGCGTTAAAAACAACTGGAGGGCCTGCAACATCAAGTATAATAAGACCGGCTATTTCGAAAATCAAACCAACCAAGCCTAATATAGCAGCCGTTGCTAATAAAACTTTCCAATGATTTTTATATAACCCCCACGCCTCAGATAACAACCGAAAAACCCCGGGTAAAAAAACCTCTTGTTAAAGCGACACCCGGAAGCGGCGGAGATTCCGCCGCCTGACCACCCCGACCGTCTAAACTGAAAAAGGCCTCATCGATCAATGACTCCGGCCAGCCGGCCGTTATCAAAGCGGACCTAATTTCGGGACGATCAACATTACGTTCCTGTTGAGATCGAATATAGTCCAGTAGTTGCTGATTGGTCATAACTGCTTAAATTAGTAATAAACATTATTGTTAATCTACCACAACCGGGGTCTTAGCTCAAAGTTAGCGCAGCTTCTTCAACCCTTTTCTGAGCAGATAAGCGCGGTACAGAACCGGATGATGCACATAATCAAAAAACCGGCCGTGCTGAACAGGGAAGCCACCGAAGTTCCTTTTAAATTCCGAGAAGTTACTCCAGTTATTATTGTCATCAGGAGTAACCCCGCCAAAGCTGGCATAAGTGAACCCCTGTTCTTTGAGATACTGTAAACCGCGCCAGCGAGAAAGATAAGTAGCCCGCCGGCGACGAGCTTCATCGGAGGAGCCGGTATAGAGAAAATAACCGACCCGGCGATACACACCCAACATGCTCACCCCTTCCACCGCTCCGTTTATCCGAGAAATAAGCAGAGCTGCTTTCCCGTTCTTTTCTCCCTCCTCCAGAACAGTTTGGTAGTATTTTTCCGAATGAAGAGTGAAGCCGCTTCGGCGGGCCGTAACCTGCAGTAACTCCCAAAACCAAGAAAAATAAGAACTTAGCCCCTGTGTCACCACTTCCACCTCTACTCCTTCCCGTTCAGCTTTCCTGATATTATAACGATGTTTCTTATGCATTGATTGAAACAGCTCTTCTTCACTTGCAGTCAGATCCAGCCACCATTCCGTTCTTGGTTGAAATAAAGGTCCATTATAACTACTTAACGGCGCCGGTTTGAACCACTCGTTCAAATACTCTTCTGCCAACGAAGTAGAAAGCGGATGAGGGTCAAACCTGATAAAAAAATAATCTTTTTCTTCCGCCAATTCTTTTAAACAGGAAAATAGTTCCGCAAACGAACCCGGGGTCCATTCCCGAGCCGTCGGTCCATAAGGTATTACCCCGAAGCGGCCCATACCCGGCACACTATCACTTCCAATACACTGCAGCGCCCAGTCCGTCCGACCGTCAGAACCGTCTATACTTCTACGAGATACCGGCTGGCCGACTTTTTCCTGCCAGACACCGAAATAAGAACTTTGCGGCAAAAGGACCGGCAGGTCTTTTATCCGTTGCTCGTATTCCTCCGCGTCGTTTAAGTGTTCTACCTCTCCCATAATTCGGTGAAAAAATTTCCGGTATTACTTATTAAGCGATCAGCGACCGAACCAATGCCGGACCACCAACCATCAGAGCTTTCCCGTTCATAAATTATTTTGGTCTCTTGTTCTTCATCCTTGGTACCTTCTTCCTCTTCTACTTCTTTATCTTTCCGCTCAACTCGCTCTTCGCTATCCGCTCCGGATCCGTCCCGATATTCAAGATCTTGATCGACAGTGATATATGGCTCAATGTCGGAAAAAGTGCTCGGACCGATCCCGGGAACTTCGGTGATATCGGCAACCTGCGAGAACCCACCCTTTCTTTGACGATATTCAATTATTGCCCCGGCTGTCACCTCGCCGATACCGACCAACTCCTGCAGAGTATTACTTTCGGCAGTATTAATATCTATCTCTTTGCCCGACTCCTTGACTTCCTTTTCTTGTCGCTCATCTTGCTCCGCCGAAGTCAACTCTGAAGACGGCGGTGTCGAACCATTAGATCGCTCGTCACTCACCGCCCGGGTCATACCTTCATTAACTGTTCTCTTACGAGACAGACTTTCCCTTACCGCGGCCAACCTCTCTTTTGCTTGCCTGATCTTCTCCTGAGCCGCAGGTGATTCCAGTTTATCATCTCTGTCGCCGGACTCCAACTCTTTTTCTTTTTCGGAAATAGCGCCTGATCTTTCGCCGCCCCGCAAAGTATCACGATACCCGCGCTGCGGCGAAGTCAATTTGATTTTTTCGCCTTCTTCTACCGTAATACCGGTAACACCGGAAGGCAGAGATAGCCCACTTTCCGGTTTTATAATAGTATTGTCCGGAATAGCGAACCATACTTCTTCACTGACCAATCGCCACTCACCAAGGTCCAGTTCCTGCCCGGAAGGATTGAACAGAGTTATTTTATCTCGATCAGCTTCTTTAATGACCACCCCTGGCTCCACCACCTCTACCGTTAATCGGGAAACCGCTTCTTCTCCCGAAGAACTGCGAGCGGTCAAAACCACCGTATAACTACCGGCAGCTTGATAGCGATGTTTGACCTCAGTACGTCGGTGCACGCTTCCGTCTCCCATCGCCCATTCGAGATCCAGGTCGGAAACCGACTTATCTTCGCTGTCTATTACCGGACGGAATTTAAGGGCAGATTCGGTAGCGGTCACCCTATCCCGACCGGCGCTTATCTCCATACCAAAGTGATACTCACTTCCCGACAAACCGGCCGGCGAAGCATGAGCCGACACTTCTCCTTCATCTACTCTTTCCGTTCGGCGGCTCTCGTCTTCTTTTTCTTTTTGCTCCTCACCTCCTTCCACATAGGCCCGACCTTGGTCTTTTATGTCCTCTACTGTTGCCTCCCCCACTCCGTCAACTTGCTGAAGCTCAGCCAAAGAAGAAAAAGGTCGATTAGCAACAATTGTTTGTGCGTAGGCAGGACCGATGCCGGCAAGCTTCTTCAGAGTATCAGCTTCGGCAGTATTGATGTTTATCTTTTCCCGTTTTTCCTCTTCTTCGGTATCAGTGGTTTCTTCTTCCTCATCTGATCGATCCACATCCCCTACGGTAATATCGCTCGCTATCTCATTAAAAATGCCTTCGGCAATCCCGCTTACCTTTTTGATATCTTCCGTATTATAAAAAGTGTTTTCCTTTCGATAAGACAAAATATCGTCAGCTGTTGCTTGCCCGATTCCGTGAAGTTGTTGCAGAACATCGGCTCCGGCAGTATTGATGTTTATCTTTTCATCAGATCCTTCCGTTTCTTTTTTGTCATCATTATCTTTCGCTTCTTCGTTACCTCCTTCGAGATAGGCCTTGCCTTGATCTTCAATACCATCAACTGTTGCTTGCCCTATACCCTTCACTGCTTGAAGTTCATCCAAAGAAGAATAGGGCCGGTTATCAATGATTCTTTCTGCATAAGTCGGACCGATACC
>CAYLYL010000055.1:0-5577 GCA_964388095.1 uncultured Candidatus Saccharibacteria bacterium
ATTTTATAGATAGTCGTTTCACGTGAAACAGTTACTTCAGCAGACCGCCTCTCCTGGGGTGTTTCACGTGAAACATTCGTTGAGGATCGGATAGCGGGGGTGGTAATAATATAATTTGAAAAAAGGAGTATCTTGTGGAAGTTAAACGTCCACAGGTATAGCTATTTATATGGGTATTATTTACTTAACTCAAGGTTGCTGAGAAGTGATTTTTAATTACAAACGGCCTGTGTTTCACGTGAAACGCCGCGAACGGTTGTTGAGAAGGGAGCTTTTGGGTGATATTTAGTTTTGTAACACCATTTCACGCTCTGGGAATTTAATGGTTCGGGGTGTTGCTAATGTTTTGCCGGAAAAAAGAATTAGTCATTTTTATAGATGTTTCACGTGAAACATCTATATAGGTTTATATATCGGAGGGTGTAATGTGCTATATGTTTCACGTGAAACATATCAGTTTCTTTTAAGGTGGTTTCACGTGAAACACCGCCGGCCGGTTTTATTTTATACCGTATTTTTTTCGTATTTGTTCCAGCTCTGCCTGCTGGGTTTGGTCCAGATTTTCTTTGCCGGCCTTTCCCAGTAGCTCCAGTTGCCGGGGGTTCATATGTGAGAGCTCTTGAGCTCTTTTTAATAAATATTCCCGGTTATTCAGTTGCGGGTCTTCCAGAACCTCATCCAGTAAAGCGTGTAACAGGTTGCCTATTAAAGGTCCGGGTTTGAGATTCAGTTCTTGTATCAGATTGTTGCCGTCAATTGCTAAATTTTTAATTGATACCGGGTCGGACATTACCTCTTCTATCATGGCTTGATATTTACGAAAACGGTATGGCTCTTCTTTGGGTCTCCCCATACCGACACGATCCGCGATCCTGAGGTTCATTAAGTCCCAGATGTTGTCTTGGCCGACATTTTTGATCATTCGCCTGACCGCCGAATGGGTGATCTCTTCGGTGTCGGCGAAAAACATATGCCACCGGATGAGGGTGGTTACACGTGAAACAGTGTCTTTGGGAAATTTTAGGCGGTTAAGTATCTTTTTGGTTATTTTGGCACCTACTACATCATGGCCGTAGAAAGTATAGCTGTTTCCCTGCTTTCTTTGGGTGGGCGGTTTGCCGATATCGTGAAACAAGGCGGCCAACCTAAGCTCCCAGGACCAGTTTTTATCGGCGGCTGCTTGAAGAGTGTATAACAGGTGATTATAGACATCGTGTTTATGGGCTTGGGGTTGTTTTACTCCTCGGGCCTGTTCCAGTTCCGGTAAAATATATTTTAAGACCTCCAAACGGGAAGCGGTCTCCAGAGTTTCTGCCGGACGCGGGGATTTCAAGATCCGGATCAGTTCATCGCGGATCCTCTCGGCCGAGATCTTCTCCAAAACCGAAGCGTTCCGTTCAATAGCCCGGGCGGTGTTCTGTTCCAGGGCAAAATTCAATTCGGCCTGCAGTCTGATGGCTCGCAAGACCCGTAAACCGTCTTCATTGAACCGCTCATCCGGGTCGCGAACCGCTCTTATTAGCCCGCTGTGGATATCTTTTAAACCGTCAAAAGGATCAATTCGGGTTTGATCCGCCATATTTATGGCTATCGCATTAACGGTAAAATCGCGCCGGGCCAGATCTTCTTCAATGGTGCGGCCCCACTCTACCCGGTCCGGCCGACGGGAGTCCGAATACTCGCTTTCTACTCGGAAAGGTGTTATCTCGATCACTTTCCAAGGGGCGTCTTCTTCGGCTTCATCGATGACAATACCGACTGTGCCAAAACTGTTCTCATAGTAAGTGTGAGGAAAGATCTCTATGATCTGCTCCGGAGCGGCATCGGTGGTCAGGTCCCAGTCCTTGGAGCTCCTCTTCAGTAGCAGGTCGCGCACGCAACCGCCCACCAAGTAGGCCTGAAAGTTGTTATCCAATAGATTTTTTGCAACGTCAAGTACCGGTTGGGGGATATTTTGATTTAAATTTTCGTCCATTGCCGGTATTTTATTACAAATTGAGCGATTTGGCTAATGCTGTGATCCGGTTCATGGTTTTTAACCGGTGTTATATGATAAGCTTTTATACCTGTTTCTCCGGTATGGCCGGATCGTTGTGTTTTGAGGAATATTTATCCAAGAGTATTTACCTACTGAACTCCAAAGTGGTATCATATGTACATGAATTCTAAGGTTCATATTAAGGCCAAAGCTATAGCTTTACGTAAAAAGGGTTACAGTTATAATGACATAATTGAGCGCCTGCCGGTTGCCAAAAGCACCTTATCTAACTGGCTCAAAGATTTGCCTTTGTCTCAAGAGGAGAAAAAAACACTAAAAAAACAGCGACAAGCCAATACTGACAGGGGGAGAATAAAAGCTGCTGCCGCCCACCGAAGAAATAGGTTAAACAGGGAAAAGGTCTTGTATCAAAAGGCGAGAGAAGAATTCAACAAATACATTCAAGATCCATTTTTCCAGGTTGGCCTGTCTTTGTACTGGGCTGAAGGTAGTAAGAGGAATAATTTTTTCGCTTTTTCTAATTCTGATCCAGATATGATAGATATCATGCTTTTATGGATCAAAAGATTCCTTGGGTTTAATAGGAGTGAGGTGTATTTACGATTGTATATACATAAACCTTATGCAAATGAAAACTGTGAAAAATTATGGGCTGATAAATTAAACCTACCTCTGATTAATTTTCGGAATACTATATTTAAGCCAACATCGCATTTGGTGAAGAAAAGGCCTAATTACGCAGGCTGTTTAAGAGTTTCTCTACCTAGGAGTAAAAACCATTTGCAGAAAATGATCTTTTGGCAAAAAATGTTGGTTGATTATTATAGAAATTAAGGATATATTATATTTCAAGCACCTGTAGCTCAATGGATAGAGCGTCGCGCTTCGGACGCGAAGGTTGGGGGTTCGAGTCCTCCCGGGTGCACCGTAAATATTGAAGCCGGATACCGGTCTATCTTGATAGTTTTTGTTTAAAATTGTTGTCAGAGATAACACTTAAAGTAAAAGAGGGTGGTATTCAGTTTGGAGAGTATAAAAAACTACAAGCAATTCATGAAGCGATAATTATGAGCTTGGCTATTCTATACGTTACTCACGAGAACGAACAGGAAGCTGAAAGGGTGGTTTCTCATCTTCTGGAGAATAACCTGGTGGCCTGCGCTAATATGTTTCCCATAGAAAGCGCTTTCCAATGGAAAGGAGGTTTGCAAAAAGAGCGGGAGGTGGTTACGATACTGAAAACCCGGGAAGAGAGTTGGCAGAAAGTCCGTGATGAGATAGAGAAAGTTCATCCTTATGAAACCCCGTGTATCGTGAAATTTAAAGCCGAAGCCAACGGTGATTTTGAGGAATGGGTTAGAACTTGATAAAAACCATCATTTACTTAATTTATCATTTTAAAGATTCTGTGGACGTTTAACTTCCACAAGCCGGGCAACTATAATCGTAAAACACGTTCGAGCCTTTATTGCAATAAAGGTGCAGTGTTTGCTATTTAGGCTGTATCAAAATGCACCTGAGTTTGTGGGTTTTTGGTATAAATCAATCAGATTATACTCTTTTGGTTGTGAGTCACTCCTCTTTTTTGGGTCTCAATAAGGGAAAAAGTTGACCCTCTCGGATGGGGACACCGGCCATAAAGGAAAATAACCGCTCCGATATTCCGAACCCGAAACTGGGCGGCATGCCGTACTCCATAGCTTCAACGTATTGGTAGTCGGCCATTTGAGCTTCGTCATCACCGGCGTCCCGGAGAGCTTGTTGGCGGTCGAAACGCTCCTTTTGATCCAGCGGATCATTCAGTTCATTAAAGGCCTTACCCATTTCGGTACCGCCCAGGAGCACCTGGAAGCGGTCCACCACTCGGTCATCTTCTTTTGACTTTTTAGCCAATGGTTCCAAATAAACCGGTATGCCGGTTAGGATGGCCGGTCCGGCGATCTGTTTGCGGATAAGTTTCCATAAGGCATCAACCCCCCGACCGATATCTAAACTGTTATCGTACTCAATGCCCTGCTCATCAAGATGTTTTTTAACTGTTTTCAGGTCAACTTGGCGCGGGTCAAATCCGTAATTTTCTTGGATAAGTTGATTGAAGTCATACTGATCCCAGTCTTTTTCCAGATCTATCTCTTGAAATTGCCTGGTGGAGAATTTAAGGGTGCCGAAAGTTTCTCGGGCGATATGGCGATAGAGCTCAATTATCATCGGCACTCCCTCTTTTCCGTCCAAATAGGCCTGATAGAATTCGAAATGGGTGTAATCTTGGGCGTGCTCGTGAGAGATACCCTCGTTACGGAATATGCGACCGATCTCGAATACTTTGGGAAAACCAGCTAAAATAAGTTTTTTTAGCCACAGTTCGGGCGAGATCCGCAGATATACTTCCATATCCAGAGCGTTGTGGTGGGTGACGAACGGCTGAGCCTCGGCCCCGCCGGTTTTGGTTTCCAGGATCGGAGTTTCGGCTTCCAGAAAGCCTTTTTGGAGCATAAACTGCCGGATGGAGTTCAAGAATAGAGATCGTTTACGTACCAACTCGGCGGTATCTTGGTTAAGGAGCATATCCAGGTAACGCTTGCGGTATCTTTCTTCTTCATCTTTGATACCGAACCACTGATCCGGCACCTGGTTCAAACTCTTAGAGAGCATTCGCCAACCGTGCCCCAAAAGCGAGTTCTCGCCGCGTTTGGTTACCATCGGAACACCGGTCACTTCCAAAAAGTCGCTGACACTGATCACTTCTTGCAGAAGATCGAAACTTTCTTCTCCTATTACATCTTTTTTTATCACCGCCTGCGCTCTCTCGGTCCCGTCGTAGAGATCGAAAAAGGCGATTCCGCCTTGTCCCCGCCAGGACATTATTCGGCCGGCCAGAGTTACTTTCTCTTGGGATTCCAGATAGGAAGAGAAGTTTTCCTTGAACTCTTGATTTTCGTGAGTGCGGTTAGACTGGCTGGGATAAGGGTCGATCCCGTGTTTTTTTAGAAGCTCTAGTTTTTTTAACCGTTCCGAGCGAATGTCTTCTATTGCCATATAGGGGGATTATAGCGGAAAAAGTTGATAAATGAAAGATGTGTAAGAAATCTTAGTTGTATAAAGGTTTACAGTTGTTTAATTTTGGATATAATAGGTACTGTACTTAAGCGGGTATAGTTTAGTGGTATGACGCGGCCTTGCCAAGGCCGAGACGGGAGTTCGATTCTCCCTACCCGCACCAAAATTAGAGATTTTGGTGCGTGTAGAGTAAGCAAATTTCTTTGCTTACGTGGGGAATCAAAGACGCGCAGCATATCGCCGAAGGCGATGTGAGCGGCCGTCCCTAGGCCACCCGCTCTGCGGAGCGGAGGCGGGGCTAGGCCAGAGGCTTACCGAGCTCCACTTTTTCAAAGCTGGTGCTCGGTTAGAACTTGCGGGGACGATTCTCCCTACCCGCACACCAAATTGGGCATTATATTTGTTGCTCCCCATAAATTTGGAGGTGGAGCAAAATCCAAGGAACCAGATCAAGGAATCTGTAATAACAATGAAAATATAGCAACGATGCTCAAATTGGTGTCGCGGGCCTACCCGCACAC
>CAYLYL010000056.1:0-5548 GCA_964388095.1 uncultured Candidatus Saccharibacteria bacterium
TGGCTCCGGGGGCCGGACTCGAACCGGCAACCACTCGATTAACAGTCGAGCGCTCTACCATTGAGCTACCCCGGAATCTTTTGAAACCTTTCTTAATTTTACTTAAAAAACAGTTTAATGCAAGCTGTTGAAAATATTAACCATACTTAATGGCTTGGATTTATTGATTACTGTGATATAATATAAAATATGAAAATAACCAGCCCAGCTTTTCAAACGGGGGAGGAAATGCCCGCCAAGTTTACTTGTGACGGAGAAAACATCAGCCCTCCGTTGAATTTTGAAGAGGTGCCGGAAGGCACCCGGTCTTTGGTTCTCATCATGGATGATCCGGATGTGCCGGAGCATATCCGTTCTGACAGAATGTGGGATCATTGGGTAGTTTTTAACATTCCGCCGGAGACCACGGGAGTGGCGGAAGGCGAGGAACCACCCGGCGTACCCGGTACCGGAACTGCCGGCAATCATAAATATCACGGCGCCTGTCCGCCGGACGGAGAACATCGTTACCGTTTCAAACTATATGCTTTGAGCGACACCCTCGATCTCCCGAAAGGAAGCACCAAGAGCCAAGTAGAAGAGGTCATGCAAGGAATTATCATCGAACAGGTGCAGCTGGTGGGACTTTATGACCGATTCCAGTAATCACACTGATGAACTGCAGTATATCCGGGTAGAAGCACACCCGAAAGCAAAGAAGGATCTGATCACGAGATTAACAAGTAATAGTTACCGGATACAAACCAAGGCACCGGCTCAAGATAACCGAGCCAATAGTCAAATAACAACAATATTGGCTGACTATTTGAGAGTTGATCAAAAGAGACTCAAACTGATAAAAGGCCATCGCAACAGAAAAAAGATGTTTTACCTAGAGAGCGACCCGGAAGAAGTTTAAACAACAACAGATAAATTATTAATTAATCTAAAATATATATGGAGATCAAAACCAACTTCAAAGGTACCAATATAGAATTAACCGAAGCCATGAAAGATTATGCCGAGAAGAAGATGGAGAAGGTTTACAAACATATTGAAAACTCACCGGACACCGAGGTGATTGCCGACATTGAACTGGGAAAAGAGATCAGCGACCAACAAACCGGAGAGATATTTATGGCAGAAGCCAATCTGCGGATAGCCGGTGAATTCTATCGAGCAGTAGCAGACAAAGAGGATCTCTACGCCGCCATAGATGAAATGCGTGATGAATTAGTAATGCAGTTAAATAAAGATAAAGGCCGAAAAAGAGAGCTGCAAAGAAAGGGAGGCGAGAAGATCAAAGATATGCTCCACAATTCACAAGACACCGAAGAAGAGACAACCGAATAACAAGGAAAATAGTGCTACCATCTCCGGTTTCAAGACCTGGTATTAGATGGATGTTAAGGTAAAAACTTGTAGTTCTTTATGCCCCAAAGAGACAGTTTGATATACAAAAAAGTTCCCACCGGAATAAGTTATATATTTCTAGTGTTAATGGGGGCCGTTGCGTTGCTGCTGTTTTATTTGTACATAGATTTTACAGAAGAATTTGAGGATCTCTACAACAAAAGAGCCGGAGGTGGAAATGGTGATATTTTTGATTCTTTAGATGACAACCGGCAAAATAACCAAGAAGAAAAAAGCGAGTAAATGACTTACTCTGATAGCTTGAAATTTTTCGGTTAATGAATATAATAAAGTATTATAAAAAGTGATAGAAAATTATGGGTAAAATATCAGTAAATCGCCGCCGCTTCAGTATTAAAAAGGGACGAAGAAAAAGAGCAAAGGTGGCTAAATTGCAAGAAAAACTAAATCAAGTTAGCGACCAAGCCGAACAAAAAAAGATCAAAGCAAAGATCAAAGAGGTGGCTCCCTTTTATCCTCTATAAAGAGCGCGGTTCTAACAGCAACAGTTTGAAATTTCTCAAACACCAAAACACCCTTATCTTTTGAGGGTGTTTTGGTGTTGGTGTTAACGTTAACTTCCGGGAACTGTTGTGTTATAGTGATAGCAATGGATACTAAAGATATCTACCGTCAACTTCTGCCGGAAGCTCTCAAGATCGCCAGTGTTTCCACTGATCCCAAGTTCCGGGACGAGATATCCCGGATGGCAAAGTGGTGGACCGAGCAGTTCCGAAAGCACGGTTTTAAGGTTCAAACTTATACCGGCTACGGCAATCCGATAATCCTGGCGAGCTACCGGGTTGACCCCCAAGCCGAAACTCTGCTCATTTACGGACATTACGATGTTCAGCCGGCGGACCAAAGCGAGGGCTGGCAGGCCGACCCTTTTTCTCTTTATGAGGATAACAGCCGGTTATACGGCCGCGGAGTGGCCGACAATAAAGGGCAGGTGCTGATCCATGTTGCCACCGCTTTTGATCTGATCCAAAAAGAAAAGCTGGGCTACAATTTACTTTTTTTAATGGAAGGCGAAGAAGAGGTCGGTTCTCCCCGGTTGAATGATTTCTTAAGAGATCAGCGAAGCAAATTGCAAGCGGATGCCGCTCTAATATCAGACGGCGAGGTTTCGGAAAAGAAACCCGTTATAGAACTTGGTTTCCGCGGAGTAATTAACGGCACTATTGGGATAAAAACAGCCCATAACGATCTGCATTCCGGTTTATTTGGCCCGGCAGTACCTAACGCCTCTCATTCAGCCGCCCGATTAATAAGCAGAATGCATAGACCCAACGGAAAAGTGGCGGTCCCGCATTTTTATCAGGGAGCAAAAGCTCCGACCGGCGACCTCGGCCGCACCTCAAAACAAAAAATAACTGAATTTTTAAAACTGGCCGGGGTCAAAAAAATATATAACGAAAAAAGACTCTCTCCCGCTACCACCGTAGGGTCTAGGCCGGCTCTTGAAATAACCGGAGTACGATCGGGCTATACCGGCGAAGGATACCGCAACAGCATCCCGGCAACCGCCGAGATAAAATTCAATATCCGTTTAGTACCGGGCCAAAAGCCGGAGATCATCAAAAGAGCACTTAAAAAATGGATCCGCGAACAGCTGCCGGAAACCCAAAAAACCGAGCTGGAACTGACACCCCATATACCGGCCGTTAAGCTTGAATCTCAAAACACCTACATTAACCGAGCTGTTCAGGCATTATCAGAGGTAACCGGGCAGCAACCGGAATTTCAATACTCCGGAGGAACCTTGCCGATAGCAACTTATTTAAAACAAATCCCGAATTTGGCGCAAGTATATGTGCCGTTGGCCAACGATGACTGTCAAATGCATGGCGTAAATGAGAATTTGAACAAGAAGCAACTGGAAAGGGGACTGGAGTTCAGCTCCCGTTTTTTAAGCTCTGATCAATAATAATTCTTAAAATATGAAAAACTTAACTCCTTATCTTTATCAAGCTTTATTTCTGTTCATTTTCCTTCTGCTACCATTGACCGCCGGACAGATCGGATCGTGGTTAAGTATGGACGCAGTAAATAATTGGTATCCGGCATTAGAAAAGCCGCCTCTAACGCCGCCGGACTGGATCTTCGCTCCGGTCTGGATCACGCTCTATATTCTAATGGGAGTCGCGGCTTTTTTGATCTGGCGCCACAGTCGGGAACAGAGAAAAGTAAAATTTGCACTGTCGGTATTTATGCTCCATTTAGCAGTTAATGCCGGCTGGTCCGGGATTTTCTTTGGCTTGGCAAGTCCGGGCTGGGCCTTGATAGTGATCGCTGTACTTATAGCTATGGTCATCTGGTTGATCAAATTATTCTACCAAATTTCACCGGTTGCCGCCTATCTATTGATACCGTATCTGTTATGGTTGGGCTGGGCCTCCTACCTGAATGTCGGCATTTGGTTGCTTAATTAATTATGAATGATAACCGCCCACAGCAAAAAGTAGTCACTGACAAGATGCAGAACGAGTACCGCTATACCTTAACAGAACCGGAAGGTAGGAATTTTGATCCGTCATTCCGGCCGGAACTGACCCCTAAGGAGATGCTGGAACTGGGGGTGTTTGGCGGCAAGTATATGACCGATTGCCGGGAAGAATTTCCCGAGTCCTGGTTTAAAAAGGCCAAACTCAGTCCAAGTAGGCACGACCCGAAACTTAACTATTTTGGGCTATCTGCCGGGCAGTCGCTAAAAACCTGGCGAGAAAAGGGCTGGATAAACGAAAAGCACGACCCGCGAGGGTGGTTCCAGTGGTACTGTCGTTATTATCTGGGACGAAGACTAGAAGACGAGGATCAGAGACAGATCAAACGCTTTAGACAAATGAAAAGACATCTGGCTCAGATAATAAAAAACTGTCGCCCGGGAGACCTTAACTGCCGCCCCAAGCAAAGACAGGCATTGTTACAATGGGCTTATGATACTCGAGATCGCTAACAACTACCCGGATAAATGACAGTCTTGACATTAAGAGGGTAGGGAGTCGATCAAACAGGGGGGGTAAAAGCGAGCTAACGAGGGTCCTCTTTCAACCAATCTTTGATCTTTTGAGTGTCTTCCCAGCGATCTTCGGACTTGAGTAATGTTATCGAGTAAGTTCGGTCCTCTATTTCAAAAAGGGCGGTATAAGTATGACCGGCCTCCGGCAGGTATCCGGTTTTTCCGCCCAGAAAATTATCCCATTCCATTCGGTTATTCAGATTCATAAAAGTCATTAATTGACCCTGCGGTCCGGGCAATCGGAAATTATCATCGCAGGTAATCGTCCAAATATCCGAATGATTATCGGAAATATAGCTTTTCAACCGGGAAATATCAGCAACCGTAGAAACATTTTCGGGGTCCAGACCGTGAGCATCGCGAAAAACCGTATTTTCCATTCCGATCTCTTGCGCCTTGTTATTCATCAACTCAACGAACTTGCCATCCGGCAATGATCGTGCCAATGCCTCGGAAGCATCGTTAGTGGACTGGATCAGGCTAACCTTCACCAGGTCTTCAATTCTAACCCGCGAACCCAAAAAAAGAGCCGGGCTGGAGCCGTAGGTGGCCAACATTTGACGATTTAATATTACTTCATCTTCCGGTACTAAATTCTCCCGCGCTACCACCGAGCTCATTAATTTAGTAAGTGATGCAATAGGGTATTGTCTATTACTTCCGACAGAAAGTATATTTTGAGATTCACCGTCCGGGTCAATTTCATTTACCATTACCGACTGAGCCGTAAGATCCTGCGTGCCTTTTAAGCCGTTTAGATACCAAATCAGATAATGCAATCTATTCCTAAGTTCGATCTCAAAATCGAGATCCCGGGGGTCTTCCAGTTCAATGTCGGTCTTCTCTTCGGCCTGTTCAATAACTTCTTCACTCAGATCTCCCTCCTGTGCCGTGGTTTCAGCTGCAACAAAAGAAATAAGTAAAAAGGTGCTTATCAATAAAAATAGATACGGTTTGGTTCTGCTCATCGCTTTTATGTTAGTCAAACTATCTGCTAATTTATACAATATTAACACAAGATCCGAACAATGAGCTACTTTACAAGTAAATGCTTGCATTCTCTAATTTCAAGCCGGTTGAAGGATTGCTTGATAGTTATTTAGGGTAGAAATAAGTCAAACCAGCAAAAACCCC
>CAYLYL010000057.1:0-5445 GCA_964388095.1 uncultured Candidatus Saccharibacteria bacterium
TTTTTGTGTCTCTAAATATGTGATCTATTTATGTCTTTTAATAGGATCCGGAAAATTTAGCACGAGATGATCTGATCCGGTTTTTTCGATCGGTGATAAATACCGAGTTCTGTGATCTGCCTTATATTTATATTTTATTTCTTGGCGAATCGGCAGATAGTATAGGTGGGAATAACTTTTTGACCACTAAAAGACATTAAATATGTGCTATTATAAAAGTATGGAAATAAACACGGTTATAACCGATGTTACGAGAGAAGGGTTTCAGGTTGAGTATCGGGAGAGCGATCCCGGCCGAGGATCAAGTGATAGATCTTTACACAGTGCTCACGGGTTTTGTTTTTACGACGGGCAGATGGTTCTGGTGCGGCACCCGACTCGCGGCTGGATGCCGCCGGGCGGCGGTATTGAGGCCGGAGAGGATCATAAGCAAGCAATAGTCCGAGAAGTGAAGGAAGAAACCAATATGAAAGTAGTTCACCAGGAATTGATCGGGTATGTTGATGTCTGGAGGAGCGATAAAGTGCTCCGGATGGTGAGGAGTTTTTGTGCGGTAATTCCGGAAGGTCCCTTTTGTCCCAACCCCCAGGAGGAGATAACCGAGATCAAATTAATAGATCCCGGCGACTACCGCAGTTATTTTGACTGGGGCGAGATCGGGGCGCGGATGATGAAACGGGCGTTGGAGTTACAGGCCAAGTATCAAAATTCTCGCAAATAGCATCTACCTTTCTTTTGGGGTTTAGGCAAATTGAAAGCTCACAGTGATGGAACAACATCCGGCTTTTGCTATTCCTTCCGCTTTGTTTCTGTTTTGTGGAAGTTAAACGTCCACAGACGCCAAAGAGCTCCCTTTTTATCAATCTATTACTGTCTTGTGGACGTTTAACTTCCACAGGTTTTTTATCACAACCGGTTTTTTCGATTTGTGGAAGTTAAACGTCCACAAACTCTCTAATACTCCTTTTATGGGCTTGTGGAAGTTAAACGTCCACAGACTTTTTAGATCAAATATTGTCTGCGGTTTTTCCTTTAAATTTCAAGTCAATTGGTGTTATAGTACTTTAAGCGTTGGATAACTTCGATGCTGCTAATACAGATCTAATTTATTACTATGGACTTTTCTTTTATTGCTGATACTTTCAATAAGGCCGGAGAGCTCTACGCCCGCGGGTTTTTTCGGTTGATATTTAATTTTTTCATTTTTGGGCTTGCACTATTTTTGATACAACTGGTTTTTGTTTTTCTGGTAGTAGGGGTGAGTTTTGCTCCAACCGGTCTACTAAACACAATAATGAATTTTATTTTTCTACTTCTGGTTTTGTTCTTTTTGGTCGGGGGTTTGGTCTTGGGTCTTTACCGGGTGGCATTGAATATCTCCTATGGACAGGGGTTTGATAGCGGAGAACTCTTTTCCCAGTTCGGTATTACACCTCGTTATATGGCAGCCAGCGTTTTGTATTTTCTGCCTCTTATCGTTTTGTCATTCATCCGTTCGGTATTTGAGGATGGAAACATTGACCTGCCGGGATGGGTAAATATATCGGGGGTCGTATTAACGATGGTATTGTCGGTTTATGTGATGGTCAAATTCTTTTTCTACGATATCATTTTGGTCGATATGGGAGTGGGGGCTATGGAGAGTCTCCGACAGGCCTCGGTCTTGGTCAAGGGGTACAAGAAGGAGATGTTAGTGATATTCTTTATTACTTCGTTGATCGTTATACTGCCTCAGTTAATGATCTTGGAGAGCGATAGTTCCGGGGTAAAATTACTGGTTTGGATCGGTCAATTAGTTGCCGGACCCTATTTCTTGATGCTCTGGATCAGTGCTTATCGCTTTCTGGGAGTTATAAAAGACCAAGAAATTGAGGATCAAAAGGAGACCGTCGAATTACCGTCGGAGTAAATTTTTGATCAGAAGTTAGTAGCGGCCGGTTGGGGATTATCGGTCACGGTAGATATCGGCGGGCTGTTTAATTATGGTAAAATATTAATATGAATAATTTTCAATTTGAAAGAGGCTTTCTTGCTCCCAAAACCATTGTTGTGATAGCCGGTATTGTGCTGGTGTTAATAGTGGCGGTTTTAGCAGCTTCGTTTTTGTTAAGAGAAGGAGGTTATTTGATCGAGGGGCCGGATTGTTCCGCGGTGGCGGCAACTTATCAGGGGTCCGGTACGGAAGGGGATCCCTATCTGATAACCGATATTTATCAACTGCAATGTGTGGGAGAAAAAGATCTCCGGGCCTATTATATGCTAACCGAGGACTTGGACGCTTCCGAGTCCCGGGAATGGAACGGAGGGCGGGGGTTTTTGCCGATCGGCGGAGATCAGATGTCCGGCTTTGCCGGAGTTTTGGAGGGCAACGACCATACTATTAAAGGTCTTTATATAAGTAGCTCGCGAGCGGAATATACCGGTTTGATGACCCGGGTTACCGAGGCGGGCGAGATCGGGAACTTGAACCTAACAGAGGCGGAGATAAAGGGAGAGGATAAAACCGGCGGCTTGGCGGGCGAGAATCGCGGCATTATTTCCGGTAGTTCAGTTGCGGGGCGGGTAGAAGGCGGGCAGCAAACCGGCGGTGTTGCCGGTATTAATTCCGGTGAAGTGACCAATAGCCGGATATCGCAGCTTTTGGTTGCGGGCGAGTCGTCAACCGGCGGGCTGGTCGGAGAAAATGTCGGTATGGTAAGGGATTCCCGAGCCGATACAACTGAAGTGGTCGCCCAAGATCGCGCCGGTGGTCTGATCGGATTTAATCGGGGAACAGTTTCGGAGATAGAGAGTGAAGTCGTGGTGCGGGGCGACGATCTAACCGGAGGATTAATGGGCGAGAACCAAGGAGGGGAAGTTAATGATGTTCGGATCGCGGCGAAAGTAAAAGGCGGCGACCGAACCGGCGGCGTTATCGGCGCTAATCTTAGAAACGGATCGTTGGAGAATTGTTTATCCGAAGGGGAAACGGAAGGGCAAGGATCTGTGGGCGGTTTGGTGGGTTATAACGGCGGCTTTATCAGGAAATGCGGAGCTGATCAAAAAGTTATCGGGGAAAGTCATAGCGGCGGTTTGGTCGGTAATAATGACGGCGGAGAGGTGCGTCAAAGTTACGCTCGGGGTTTGGTGGAGGGTGATTCTTTTGTAGGCGGAGCTATCGGCGGCAATAAACCCGGAACTATTATTAATAGTTATGTTCATAATTCGGTGAAAGGCCGGGAGTATGTCGGCGGTCTGATCGCGGTAAACGGCGGCACGGTTGAGAATAGTTACGCTGCCGGCGAGGTTGTCGGAGACAGAAGGGCGGGCGGTTTGGTGGGTTCTCTGGATACCGGTGGAGAGGTGGTGAATTCTTACTGGAATATTGAAACTACCGGAACGAGGTCCAGTGACGGCGGCAGCGGGTTAACTGATTCCCGTATGAAACGAAAAAATTCCTTTTTGCCGGAGTGGAGTATAGTGGAGTTTCAGGAATGGAGTGATGAGGTGTGGTATATAGAAGAAGGAAATGATCACCCTAGGTTGGGTTGGGAAAGAGCGAACTAGTGTCATTGAAGAGATCGGAAGGCGGGATTTTGTTTTTATCTTTAAATTTGACAATTTTTTCAAATAGTATAAACTTATCAGCGTGTAAGGTTCAGCTATCTTAAGATAATTTGTGCGGTTTACTCCGACAAAAACTCTGGGGCGAAACTTACAAACGGTGAAGGTTTTACCTTTACTATATTAGTAGGTCTAATTTGTTTTATATGACCAAAAAGTTATATGTCGGGGGTATCCCGTATAGTTCTACTGAGGAGTCTTTGAAAGATTTCTTTAGTAAAGTGGGGGAAGTTGTCTCCGCTTCTATTATCATCGATAAAATGACCGGCCGTTCCAAGGGTTTCGGTTTCGTGGAAATGTCCACCGAAGAAGAGGCTCAAACGGCGATCGATCAGTTGCACGGTGAGGACTTTGAAGGACGAACTCTGACGGTAGATGAGGCTCGACCCAAAGAGGAGCGACCGGCGAGAGGATAATAAATTTCTCCAGTACGGCAAAAACCCCTTCTTGTTAAAAAGAAGGGGTTTTTGTTGTTTCAATTCCCTTTTGATCATTAATGATGTCGGTCATGGTGCTCATGGTGCTCATGGTGCTCGTCATGGTCATGGTGGTTGTGTTCATGGTCGTGACCGTGTTCATGATCGTGGCTGTGTCCGGCTACTAAAGTTATACCGAGCATTAGTATCAATCCGATAGTAAAAGCCACCAAATGCGAGAAGAGATTGCCTTCGCTTTTGGATTGTCGGTAGGAATGGGGGAGCAGATCAATAAGTACCACGATCAAAAAGGCGCCGGCTGACAGTCCCAACAGTGGTGTTTCCAGGGCTTTAAAGGTCTCTAACAGGAAAAATCCACCCAAGGAGCCGATCAGAATGGTGCCGGAGACCAGCAGATTGGCCAGTAAAGCGCCGGAGGTAGTGAAGCCGCCCCGTTTTAAGACAAAGAAGGTGGAGGTTTCCTGGACCAGCTCATGGATAAAGACGCTGAAGGCGGCGGCCCAGCCCAAGGCGGGGGAGGCGGCAAAGGTGGCGGCAATTAACACTCCGTCGCCTACATTATGCAGTCCGTTGCCGGTCAGTATGCGGCGGATATCTATTTCCGAATGATGTTTCTCGCACTGTTCGTCGTGGTGATGATGAAAAAGCGGCATTAGCTTAAAAGGCAGCCAGACCAGGAACATTCCGGCAATGATCCAGAGCAAAGCCGACCCGGCTGTATCCGAGTGGGCAACCGCTTCATCGCCCATTTCATAAGCAACTACCAAAAACAGCCCGGCCGAGAAACTTACCAAGATACCGAGATGTCTCTCTATCAGAGAGCCGATACTTTTCCAAAAGGAAGCGGCCCCGCCCAGGGCTGCCAAAATGACCAACAGTGAAGCTATTACGATATTACTAAGCATAAGAAAAAAATTACTTGCAAATTACTTGCAGGTAATGATAAACTAAAATTTAAATTAGTCAAGAAAATATATAATTTTTCAAATTATGAATAAGGATCAAATAACGGAAACCGCCAGGATGGTACTGAAAAAGTCGGGTCTGCGTGTTACTCACTCACGGCTTAATATTCTGTGTTATTTAATGGAGGAAGATAAGCCGGTGACGGCCGAACAGGTCGCCGACCGGGTGTCTTCTCATTTGGTAACGGTTTATCGTAACTTAAAGGATCTTAGCGACCGCGGAGTACTGTATCAGACCGATTTCCGAACCGGTCGAGCTTATTTTGAATACCAAAAAGATCATCATCATCATATCACCTGCTTGAGTTGTGGGTATCGCGAACACCTCAGTGTCTGCCTACCGGACGGGGTTTGGCGGGAGGTAGGCCGGCAAGCGTGTGGATTTACCGGGGTAGAGGGGCATAGTTTGGAGTTTTTTGGTCACTGCCGAAGTTGTGTTT
>CAYLYL010000058.1:0-5380 GCA_964388095.1 uncultured Candidatus Saccharibacteria bacterium
AAGGTTAAGTAAGCTGGCGATAGCATCAGTTATGCTGCCGGCAATGCTAATTATTGTTAATATGAGCCAACTTAATGCATTGATTATAACTCTGCTCGGCCACCCTGCTCTATCTTCAGCAAAAACCTCAAAAGGAAGAAAGAAAAAAATACCAATCGCTACCATCAATGTGATAAGAAAAGTAATATTTTTTTGACAGGCGTATTGTTTGAACATAATTAATTTCTTTCTATGTTGAACTCAAAAGTCTGAGTTACAGCCGGAGCAGTATCACGCTCCCCTTCTTCGAAGAAGTTTACGGTTATTTGATACGACTCACTATCATAGACCTCTCCATTATCTGCAGCTTCTCTCGGAGCCCATATATACAACTCTTGTTCTTCGGCAAGGTTATTGGCAGACTGAAGTCGTTCCTCATCACCACTGGAGCGGAAGTTCACCCATCCTTCTTCGTCGGAATGGGTCCATATCTGGATCTCGTCATCGGTGACGTTTCCTTGATGATCGTCTACGTCTTGCAGATAAGATCTAGCGAATGCTTCTACTAAGTGGTTTTCGGTTCTTAGCTCCTCCGGCACGGTCATTGTTACCGGTTCCGGTAGTTGTTCCTCATCAAAATCGCCTTGTTGCTCTTCTATCTGTTCCGGAGTGTCAAAAGTAATATTTTCTCCGGCAGTGTCGTCATCCGGTTCTCCCTCGGGATCTTCTTGGTCAAAAAAACCTTCAAACAGATCAAGGTTGTCTATTATAAATTGAAACAGGTCAAAATCATCGTCATCGGGGTCTCCGGGATCGGTCCACAGATCTCCCAGGTCGATACTAAAATCGTCTGATGGTTGGCCGGTGGCATCATCTACACTCATCTCCGCCAACCCTTCATCTTGACGCGGACCGGAGGGTATTTCTCGAGTACTTTCCTCCACTTGGTGGCCGTGCTCGTCAGCGAGTTCGGTTTGGCGAAAGGGACTGCTGAGGGCGGCGTTTAACTGGTCGCGGTAGACCAAACCCGGAGTTTGCACATTACCTTCATCATCCTTTTGAGAATGAAATCCTTGATTCCAACTTAACTCTTGTTTTTCTCGTTCCCAAGCGTTGTCCAATCTTTCTCGGAAAGTTTCTCGGGCGTGCATGGATATTTTATGCCAGCCGTATTCCGGGCTCCTTATTTTCCTTAACATTTCCTGATAGCCTTCTTCTCCCAGCGCCTCAAAATTACCTTCTTTTAGGTTATTAAAATCTGTCATATAACCTTCATCTACTTCATCGTAACGGTCAAAACTGCCGATATTGCTTTCACGTTCGATTATTTTTTCCAATTGTTCCCCGACCGCTTCCTGAAAGAAGGGAACTTCACCTGCTTCCGAATTTTCACTATCGGCAATATCTTTAATTAAAGATTCTCCTTTTTGCCTAAAAAACTGTTCTCGGTGAGTTTCCAAATTTCTTACATATCGGGGATTATCTATATCTCCTTGGGAGCCGCCCGCCGCTTCTTCCTGAAAATCCGGATCGTAGTAACCCGGCTGGGGTCCGCCGCCTTGAATATCTTGGATGGTCTCATCTATCATTTGCCTGGTCTGACCCCTGGATTCGGCCGCCTGCTGAGGGTCCAGTTGTTGTCCTTTGTGCCGGAGCCAGGCCAGATCCCTCTCTATTTTTTCCAGCAGCGAGCGAATGTGATGGGTTTCTTCGGCCAGAAACTCGTTGAGGTTCATGGTTCTAATATTGGCAAGCACATTATCGCCCACCTCTTCTACCGGTACGGCGTGCGGACTTCGACCCAGACTATCATCAAAATGCGGTTCGGAGTATTCATCTACTTGATAAGGGTCGGGCTCTATATCGGGATTGCTTGTTTCTCCTAAAAATGTTGATTCAGTTTCACCCCACAAACTATCTGTTATTTCGGTATCAGCTATATTGTCGGTTATATTTTGGGCCTGTAGCATATCTTGTTCGGCTACTCCCTGGAACATATCCTGAGCTAATCCCTCGTCGGTGGCGCTTATCTGGGAAAATAGATTAGCTGCTACCCCTTCATCTTGTAATCCGAGGTTGGTACCGATATCCAAGGCCAAACCGTCGCTACCATAACCTATATCGGCCAACACATCGGCGGCTATGTTCTCATCAGCAAAGCCTAGCTGAGTACCCAGATCAAAGGCCAGATCTCCGTCTTCTAATCCTATACCGGTCAACACGTTACCAGCCAATCCTTCATCTTCAAACCCCATTCCGGCAAGCAGCTCCCCGGTGAAACCCTGATCGTTGTAACCGATATTGGTTAATACATCAGCCGCTATGTTTTCATCGACAAAACCTAAACCGGCGGCGATACTGCCGGCCACCTCGCCGTCCTGTATTCCGATATCGGTCAATAAGTTACCGGCAATATTGTCATCAAAAGTGTTGGCTATTTCATACATCACCCCTCCGCCTACTCCCTGATCGTTGGCTCCGATATCTAACATCAAATTACTGGCGACATTTTCGTCCTGCTGGAAGATCTGGTGCACCAACCCTGCTCCGGTTCCGTGATCGGAGGTTGCTACCTCCATTAAAGTATTACTGGCGCCGGTTGGGTCTATCTGGGAGAAATGATAAGTGATATCTCCTACTAGTTGCTCGTTTTGTTGACCGGCATAAGCTGCCAATTCTCCGGCCTGACCTTCCTGTAACTGTCTGAATTGGTGTAGAACCTCCCCTCCTATTTGAGGGTTTTGTTGACCGGCATCTATTAAAACACTAGCGGCGGACGAGCTGTCACCATCTTGCATATAAGTGTCTATCTGAGTAACGAACTCATTTATCTCGGCCCCCCGAGCTGTTCGGAGAGAAATGATCTCCCACTGTCCGGCCAAGATCGCCCCAATAGTAATAAGGGTTGCTGTTGCAAAAATAGCTTTTTTGGTTGTACTAAACTTGCCCATCATAGATTTTTATTGTTCCACCAACTCTATTTCGGGATCCAGCCAAAAAACATAGGCCGGGTTCTCTTTTTGTGGGTCATAACTGATTCCTTCTTTTGCCATAGCTTTGGCCACACGATCCATCGCTTGTTGCAACATTTGGGATCCTTTGGAATGATCTTTGATCCCCACCAATCCTCTATAAGGGTCTTGCTCTAAGGAGCTCATATAGAGGATGTTGCGGCTTTGTCGGGAGAAAGCGTTCAAAAGATCGGTATGTTCCCCTTTTATTTCTTTTGGAACTTCCATCTCTAACATTTCTTTAGTTATTTCGCGATAAGCCGAGACCCGGGTTAGCAGGTCTTCTACCGCCTGTTCACTTCCACCCCCTCTCCCGATTCGGTTTACCAGTTCGGTTTCATGTTCTACTTTCGGGGAGTGGTGGTGAACCGTTTGTCCCAGTTGTAGTCCGTAATCATACAAGGTCTCGGTATTGCTTTCCCAGATGATGTTTTCCAGATCGTTAGATGAATATCCATCCGATTCGGTTAGTTGACGGTCTTTTATCTCATTAAAAAGAACCCGGTATTGATCATTGTCGATATCTTCGCTTAGATCATGGTCAGCCAAATATTTATCTATTACCGGAGCAAGCAGATCTTGGGTTAAATTGTTATCAAACTCGGTGTCCAGCTGTGATACTTTGGTATTTAGAAACACTCGCTCCATACTATCTTGCCAAGATCGTTCCCCGGATCGCTCCCCGGTGATCTCGGTTATAGCGGCGGTTTTTTCCGACTCCTCGCTTTGTTCGTAAACCATCGACCTTGCTCCGGTATGCACGCCGGTCAAGATCATTAATAACAATATTGAGCCCAGAAAAATGTAAGTGATCTTTTGATATTTATTCATTTTTGGCTTTTTAAAAATCGCTCAACCGGATTTTTGGGGATCATCAACTTCTTCTTCTCGGCGGTCGCGGTTAATAACTTTTTATTGAAAACCCGTCTTTCTCAACTACAAGTGGTTTGTTAAGTTGGTACGGTACCGGGTTCTACCCGCTCCTGCTGAGGTTTTTCAACTATCTACACTCCCTTGCAGTTTAACATATTGCTTGACTCTTGAAAATGTAAATAATGCACATATCCGGAGTATTATCTTCTCGGTCCGATATCGCAGTGAGTAAAGCTGGATCCGGTATAGGAGAAATTAAAACCATGACGCAAACAGGCATCTTTGATCTGCTGCAACCGAGCACTGGTTCGGTTGTCGATGGGCTGAATATCTACCGCTTTTCCGACAAAGTGTTGACTGCCACCGTCGGGGTCCCGACTCCCGGCTCCCGGTTCGGTGCAAGCGGAAGTTATATGAGTGGCAAAAGGCATATCGGCTTTTACTTTTTTAACTTTATCTATCACTTCCTGTCGAGCGCGATCGGTTCGTCCCGGTCCGTCAATTCCGCTCCAGTGAGCCGCATTCACACCGGCTTCTCGCAAGGACGGCCACTGATGACACCCTTCCTCTCCGACAGTAACCTGAGCGGTATCACTGCCGGTGTTATCTTCTTGGTCGTTGCAGGTTACTTGATAAGTGGTGGTTTCGGACGGTGAAACTTCAGTGGAACCGGAGGTTTCTCCTTGTGTATCGAAACCGTCACCTTCACCTTCACAGTTCACCGCTTCCCCCGAACTCCACTCCAAAGTGGAGGATTCACCCTCGTCAATATTTGTTGGGTCGGCGGTCAGGGTTACCTGCAGTTCGTCTTCATCAGGCGGTTCGGTTATTGGGTCCGGAGGGTCGTCAGGCAAAGTTATAGGGTCGCTGTAAGTGCCGGAGGATCCGACCCGGTAGATATTGGGTATAGCTCGAGGTGCTCGGGGGTCGGATATGCATGACATACCGTCAAACTGCATACATGGTTCTGTGTGTATATAATCCCCCAGTATATGACGTCCGGGCATTACTTGGTAATGCTTGAATTCTCCCATATTTAATCTCACCTCTATTGGTTTATATACCAAATAAGAAGGCAGGGAACCGTCGGGTCGGGCTACATCCAGTATAAAAACCGGTTGTCCCTGCATCATGGTGGAGCAGGTGCAGAGGTCTTTGGTTCTAATATGTCCGCCGTAGGGGTTGGTTTCGGCTGCTGTTGAGGGAGCTAACCACAAGCTTCCGGCCGCAACACCAACAACCGCCACACTTGTTATCAGGATGAAAAATATTGATCGCATAAGTTAAGCAGGTCCGGCTAATTATATAACAATTGGAAGAAAAGTTAAACTAACAATTATATTACGGGAAAAGCACAAATTATTTTTGCGATATTCGTTGTTCGTAATATGTAGCTCGTTAAGGAGGTTCGTGATTCGTTAGGTAATTAAATTTTGTTTAGCAGAAACCCGGAATACACCTGACTTATGACTTTTAGAGTAGTACAGATTGAATAATTTAACCGTTATATTTCTTTC
>CAYLYL010000059.1:0-5184 GCA_964388095.1 uncultured Candidatus Saccharibacteria bacterium
GTTATCACGCCCTCGATTTGCGATTCCGCCCCCAGTTCGGGAGCCACTTTATTTTTCCAGTATTGTTCCACTTGACGCAACTTGTTCCTCAACCAATTATCGTCCTCGCTGGACTGATCAGACACCAGTTCTTGGGACCCTTTTCTTACCGTGAACACCAATACCACCTGTTCTTGATACACCAGAAAAAAATTAGTTGATCTTTCTTTGATCTGAATGACCATATAGGTGTATTTATTGCCGCGTGCTATCACTGATCGAGCCAAAGCCCGAGACTCCGATTCAAATGATAACGGTATCATTCCAACGGCATCAAAGGAATCTATATACTGTTTGACCAATTCATACGGAAAAACAAATACGGTTGCGATCCGATTACCGCCATTTAATAAACAATCCCTTACATCAAAAACGGCGTCCTCGGTATTTAATGGAACGTTTTCTTCCAAATTAAACTCCACATACTCCCTAACCTCTTCAATTTTTTTTGTCTCTTGGGGCAAAGGTGTGGCATAAACAAACCCGTTCTCTTCAGGTAAAACACATTTGATGAAATTTATTTTATACCTTTCCTTGAATTTGGAAAGTGCCTGTTGAAAACTTTCCGGATCTTTTATCTCCCCTCTCTCTATAACACCGTATTCCAGTGCTTCTTCGTGATAATTTAATATCTTTATCACCCCCTTTTCTTGGTGAAGCTCCAGCATACGCAAAGAGGAATCAGAAAAAGAAAAACTGGTAGCCGGCATCTCCAGAAATTGTGGAGTCGGGAAAAATTTATGAACCAAAGAAGCTGTTGTCATAATATATATTATACACCTTTTTTATTTTTTGGCTTCTGGATATCTAAAAAGATCCGGTAATTATATAGATCTGGCTTTTCTTTAAAATAATGCCGTGTTCAGTAATATCTTAACAACTACAGAAAAAATATCCGGAAAAATGATCAGAAAGACATTGATCAAGTATCAATATTTTGAGAATCCAAAAAATCCTGAAGGATCAGAGCCGCCGCTGAAGCATCATTTCGGGCGGTTTTACCCTGAACCTGTTCGGCCTCCCGGGAAGTGAATTGCTCCGGCTGTAAATGCACCGGAAGTCGAGTGTCTTGCTCCAGCTTTTTCTTGAATTGATCGATATTTTCCATAACAGGATTAGAGCGATCGGCAGTATCCACGGACTCCCCTAACACAATAACAGATACACCCTTTTCCCGACAAAGATCAGTTATGACCGAAGGCAGTTTTCGGGAGTTCTTCACCACCTCCAAAGGAAAAGCGATGGTCCCTTCCTCATTGGAAATAGCCAGCCCGGTTTTCCGGATCCCGTAATCAATACCTAAAAACTTCATTATCTAATATTAACATAAAAATCTTATCACTCACTGCCTTGCCAATCATTAAAACAATTGGTATCTTAAACCCAAGGTCATCCGGGAGGGGTGGCAGAGTGGTCGATTGCACCGGTCTTGAAAACCGGAGTGTCCGCAAGGGCACCGTGGGTTCGAATCCCACCCCCTCCGCAGCGAACGAAGTGAGCGAGGAAGGGGGTGCCGAGCCCCTCTTCAGTTTTGAATAGTAGAAATTTCCATTTCTCAAAACTAAGGAGGGGCTCGGCGTGGAGGAAAATATTAAAAACCGAGGGGTTTTCAAGGTTCAGGGTGGTAGATAAAAGTTGTGTTTATGTGAGATTCCCACCCCCTCCGCAGCGAACAAAGTGAGCGAGGAAGGGGGAGCAAGCAAATTTCTTTGCTTGCGTTGGGATGAGAAGCCCGGAGCGTTGTGCGAGTTTGTCCCACCATAGCAAGAGAGGTGATTTACTTATCCTCCCTGTCATTAAACCCGGGTTTATATTACACTAATAAGTAATGAGAGACAGTATAGAAAAACTGAACCGCGGTGAACTAAAACCGGAAGAAGGGATGGAGTGGGTCACCCGTGAATACCCGCACACCCCCAAAGAAGCTGAGTGGTATACTTCGGTAATAATTATTGCGGTCGCCCTCGCTGCAGCGGCTATAATACTAGGGAATGTTATTTTTGCACTCTTGATCCTGGTGGGAACATTATCTTTGTTACTCTTTGCTTCCCGAGAACCTGAAGAAATAACTGTGACCCTTTCTTCCGAGGGGGTGCAGATAGGAGAATATCTCTATCCTTATCAAGAGTTGGAATCTTTTAATATCAATAAATTCGAGGTTCCGCCTCGCCTGTTTCTTAAACCGTTAAAAACTCTGGCGCCGTTGACAGTGGTGGAAATAGAGGGAGTAAATGAAGACGAGGTAGGAGATTACTTGTATCTATTTTTGGAAGAAGAGGAAGAGCTTCAGGAATCATTTCCTCATAAGTTTCTGGAGTATTTAGGGTTTTGATCCAATAAAAGATCAACGTCATTGATCATTTAGATCTGGTCAATACTGGACCTGGATCAACCGTGATCAGATTGCCAACAAATCGCAATAATGGTACGATAACAATGAAGCCGGGCCGATAAGACGTTACTATACGTACCAAGCCGCGGATAATTGTGAAAAGTTATTGAAATAGAAATAGCTTTCCAGCTCCCGTAGTTTAACGGATAAAACATCGGCTTGCGGAGCCGAAGCTTGAGGTTCGATTCCTCGCGGGAGCACTCTTTTTTGCATGTTATCAACTCCACCTCTACACATACCTCAAAATAATATCAGGTGATCGATAAAAACTTTGGCCCGGCTATCAATAACAATGGTTAATAATATATACCGGCTGCCCGAGAGCTAAAAATAGCCCGGATCCTTTCTGTGAAACCTCTATAAATCCTCTTGTAAAATGGCCAAAACAAACAACAAACAAGCTATCAGGGAAGAGGTTTCGCGTTTTTTGGAAACCAATATTACAGCCGTAGTAGCCACTATTAATGACGAAGCGCCGAACAATTCGATCGTCTATTATACCAGCGACCAAAATAACAATATTTATTTTGAAACCCCCGAAACAACCAACAAATGCCAAAATTTAAGAAAAACCCCGCTAACGGCTTTGGTAATAGCCGGTGCCGATTATTTGATATCAGCTCAGATCAAAGGCCACGCCGTTGAGCTCTCGGGAGATGAGAAAAAACAAGTGAGAAAAGAGTTATTACAGAAACGCCTTGATTTTCAGGTCAAAAAATGGCCACCGCACGATCTGATGGAGTTTAAGAATAAAAATATGTCCACAAAGAAAGTTACCTTCAAAATAGTTCCCTGCGAGTTATTATTCTTTAATCTGGGAGAAAGATCCTATCCGACGTCACTATCTTCCACATCCGGGCATATAATAATAAATAAGAATGATAATAAGGAATAATCGAGTCGTAAAAAACCGAAACAAGTCCGACTACTCCTCTACCCGCTCCAAGATAATCCGTTTCTCGAATCCACCCCGTTCCTGTTGTTTCTTCTGTCTTATCTGTTCTAACTCCTCTCTATCATAACCTTGGAAATCCGCAATGGCATTAATTACTTCCAGAATATCGGACAACTCTTCCGGGCTGGGTTCTTGTCCGAACTCCTCCACCTCCTCTTGCAGCTTGGTTAAAAGTTCCTGCCAGTACTCTTTATCTTCGGCGATATGAGTGACCGCTTTTTGGCCTTTGTTTTTGATGATCTCCGGGATGCTGTCCCGGACTAACTTGTGGTATTGGGGCATTATTTAACTATAGTTCAGTAAAATATTATATAGATATTTCTTGGCCGTGCTTTCTTATTTCGTAAAGCAAAGGCGAAGGATCGGGGGTGTCAAAATCTTCAGGCGAATAGCCGATCGGTTCAATGTTGGAGTGTTCCACCTCCCAGAGTTTTCGGAATAGGTACTGGCCTTCTTTCTGCGGATTTTTACCGAACCGGTTAGAGATAACGGCAATGTCAATATCGCTATCGAATTTGGCTGCGCCTCGAGCATGTGAGCCATAGATAATAACTTTCTCCACCGGCATATCCTGCCGAATTACATCAATATAATCCTTGATCGCTTTGGTTACTGCTTGAGGTATTTTTTGAGCCATTTTTGAATTGTAGTGGTCTCCCAAAATTACAATCCTTAACTTAGTTTGTGTTTAGTTAAAATTTCCCTCGACCGCCTTCCAGTTGAGATTAGCAAAGAAGTCCTCGACATACTGACCCTTGCCGCTGGGCTGGTAGTCATAGACAAAAGAGTGCTCCCACATATCTAGCATCAGGATCGGCCGGAGACCGGTGAGATGTCCCAGTTGCTGTTCATCAATCCAGGCGTTCAGTAAACGACCGGCTTGATCGTCGTAGTAGAGCACCGCCCAGCCGACGCCGCGGGTGGTGGCCAATTGCTTGAACTCGGCCTGCCAGTTATCAAAGCTGCCCCATTGCTTGGCTATTTGAGCGTGTAAAGCGCTGTCCCGGTCCGGCTCACTCGGACTCTCTTCCAGAGCGGAAAAGTAATATTCATGGTTGCGCATCCCGTCGAACTCAAACCCCAGCCGGCGGCGCAGTTCGCCGATCTCATATTTGTTGGCCTCCGGATCTTCTTCCTGTAATTCGGATATCCGATCTAAAATGTAGTTGGTGTGTTTAACATAACCGCTGTAGAGCTTTAAATGCTCGTCGACCGAGGTGCGGGAGAGTTGGCCCTGAAACTCGGAAGGTAAATTGAACTGTTTTTCTTGATACATAATATTTATGGAGTTAATACTAGTAATTAATTATATTATAACACCGGATAATTAAAACAAAAAACACCGGAAAATGCCTCGTTTGCCTTTCTCTCTTCTTAATCAAAAAGGTAAGTTAGGGTGTTTTAATTAATTATTACCGGATTCAATAATGAGCATTAGGGCTCCGGTTACTTGCTGTACCCGAAGTAGAACATTGCGAAACTCCTGCCTGCTCATCTCCCCTCGCTGATAAGTCATTTGGGTCTCGCCCAAAAGCAGTATCATCCTATTAAGTACCATGCTTATTAATTCCTGATGCTCAGGTGACAGTCCCGGTGTTTCATCAGATGGTTGGTCGGTTTTTTCGTCCTCCTCTTCCGAGTCCTGGTCCTTCTCCGGCTCGTCATCTTCCGGACTGTCATTACTTGGCGAAGGAGCTCCGCCCCCGCCGCCTCCTCCTCCGCCGCCACCAGACGGTCTGGACGGAGTTTGGTCTTCCTCTACCGTAACCTCAACCGAGTCCGACACCGTGATCTCTTC
>CAYLYL010000060.1:0-5127 GCA_964388095.1 uncultured Candidatus Saccharibacteria bacterium
TCGCGTTGACAATTCTCGCAGTTCTTGTTAGGATAGCGTCACTCTAAAGTAGTTGACAGTCCAGGATAGAGTAACTTCAACCGACCCGCAGGGCGCGGTTTGAGTTAAATCTGTTTTAAAATAATTAAAAATAAGATCATGGCACGAAAATCAGTTATTGCCCGAGCATTAAAAAAGCCCAAGTTCAGCACCAGGCGGGTTTTGCGGTGTTCTGTTTGCGGGCGCAAGCATGGATATATGCGTGATTTCGGATTGTGCCGGATCTGTTTTCGGGAGCGGGCCAGTGAAGGCGAGATACCCGGAGTTAAAAAATCATCCTGGTAAAATACTATGACCAACGACCATTTAGCAGATATGCTAGCCAGATTAAGGAATGCCGGACAGGCGGGAAAGTCGCGGGAGGTAATGCCGTACAGCAAACTTCTACAAGCAACAGCCGAAACCTTGGTAGCCGAGGGTTATTTAGATGAAGTGAGTCGGGTTGGAAGTGACGAGAAGCCGTCACTGGAAGTAAAGATCAAATATACTACGGAAGGAGAGCCGGTTATCAGCGGCGCGCGTCGGGTTTCGCGGCTTTCCAAGAGAGTTTATTCTTCAGCCGGCGAGTTATGGCGAGTACGGGGAGGTTATGGGGTGCTTTTGGTCTCTACTCCGGAAGGTGTTATGGAAGGCAAGAAAGCCAAGAATAAAGGTATTGGCGGGGAAGTGTTGTGTGAAATATGGTAAAACAGTTAATTTTTTAATAGCAAGTCAACATGAGTCGAGTGGGCAGACAAATAATAAATATTCCGCAAGGAGTGGAAATTACTCAGGAATCGGACGGCCGGGTCAAGGTGTCCGGTCCTAAAGGCGATCTGGAGCGTCGGGTGGGTCCGGAGGTTAATGTGATAATAGAAGACGGAACCGTAAGCTTTCAGCCACAGGGAGAAAATGTTAAGACCAGAGCTTTGTGGGGTACTTATGCCGCGCATGTTGCCAATATGGTCAAGGGAGTGGTCACGCCGTTTGAGAGAAAGTTGGTAGTTGAAGGGGTAGGATACAAAGTGCAGATGGAAGGAAATGAATTGGTTCTGTCGGTTGGGTATTCCCATCCGGTACGGTTGCCGGTTCCGCAAGGTCTTACGGTTGAAGTGGAAAAGAATGTGATCTCGGTTTCCGGTATTGATAAGGAACAGGTCGGTTTTTTTGCCGGGAAAGTAAAAGCGGTCAAAAAACCGGATCCTTACAAAGGCAAAGGTATTCGTTATAAGGATGAGACCGTAAGGATCAAACAAGGTAAAAAATCGGCTTAATATCGCTGTTATTAATATTGTTTTCAATAAATATGAGCTTAAAAAAAACAGATCCCCGAGAAAGAAGGAAAAGGCGAGTACGAGCCAAAGTATCCGGTACGGCCGAACGGCCTCGTGTTTCGGTGTTCAAGTCCAACCGATCTATTTATGTTCAGCTTATTGATGATGAAGCGGGCCGAACTTTGGTCGGCCTTGATCTGCGTCACAGTATCAACAAGCCGCTGACAGTGGTTACGGCAAATGAGTTGGGTCAAGAGCTGGCCAAAAAAGCTCTGGAGAGTAATATCAAAAAAGTAGTTTTTGACCGGGGGCGAAATATTTATCACGGTCGTGTCAAAGCTTTGGCCGACGGGGCCCGGCAGAACGGTTTAGAGTTTTAATATTAGTATTTATGACACAGGCGACAACATCAAATCAGCAAACGACCCAGAAAGACGGAGGCAACGGCCGTGATGCGGCCGAACGGGGTGCCGGAGGTCGTAACAAGGGATCAAAAGAGGGTTTTCGGCAAGGGCAAGGGAAACGGCCGATGAAGAAAAACCGCAAACCCCGAGCCGAGTTTGCTCAGAAGATCATTGGTATTCGTCGGGTTACTCGAGTTATGCGCGGCGGGCGTCGTTTCGGCTTCAGTGTGTCAGTAGTGATCGGGGATAAGAAAGGCCGGGTCGGACTGGGGATGGCCAAAGCCGGAGATACTGCTCTGGCTATCGAGAAAGCTTATAATCAAGCTAAACGAAATCTGGTTACTCTCAATCTTACCTCGGATAACAGTATTCCTCACGAAGTACAGGCTCGCTCTACCGCTTCAGAGGTATTGATGAAACCGGCTCGTGGAAAAGGTATAATTGCCGGCAGTACGGTACGTAATGTGTTGGAGTTGGGGGGTGTTAATGATGTTAGCGCCAAATTGCTTACTCGTAGTAAAAATACATTCAATAACGCCAAGGCGGCCATTGAAGCATTGTCGCAACTAAAGCAGCCGAAAGGCTCCGCCTCAACCGCTCAAGAGAGTGCGCGATCCGAACCGCAAGAACAGCAAGAGGATCTCGAGATCAAATAATATAGTATGTTAGTTATCTTTTAAGTTACAATATGCAAATTCATCAGCTAAAACCGAAAACCGAAAACCGAAAGCCCAAACGAGTGGGGCGTGGAGATAAACGAGGAAAAACCTCCGGACGAGGCCATAAAGGCCAGAAAGCGCGTGCCGGTGCCACGCCGCGACCGCAGTCACGGGATATTATCAAGGCCTTTCCCAAGTGGCGCGGATCCGGTGCCAAGGTGCGCCGCAAGGAGTTTACCGCGGTTAATTTAAGTGAGTTGGAGAATAATTATTCCGCCGGCGAGGTAGTTTCGGCTATTACTCTGAAAGAAAAAGGTGTTGTTAAAGGCCGGCGGGCGGACAAGCCGATCAAAATACTGGCCGACGGCGATATCAGCAAAAAGATAACCGTTGAGGGCTGCGAACTGAGTGCTGCCGCTCGAGAAAAGATCGAGCAGGCGGGAGGGAGTGTAAAATGATCATCGGAGATAGTTACCGGTGGCAAATAACTAAACTATGTGGGATACCTTTCTGCGCAAATTAAGTTTCATATTTTCCGATCCTCAGCTGCGTAACAGGATATTTTTTATTTTAGGCGGCTTGGTAATTTTTACCGTACTGCGAGCGGTTCCTGTTCCGGGGGTGGATACCGAGGCTCTGCAACGTCTTTTTGATGAACAGCAGTTCTTGGGTTTTATTGACCTCTTTACCGGCGGCGGATTATCGGCTTTCTCTATAGTAATGCTTGGTGTAGGTCCGTTCATCACCTCTTCCATTATTATGCAGTTAATGACCGTGGCGTCACCTAAGCTGAAGTCAATGTATCATGAAGAAGGGGACGTCGGACGCCGAAAATTCATTCAGATCTCGCGGATGCTGACGGTACCGATAGCTGCCATTCAGAGTTTCGGTTTCCTGATGTTGTTGCAACAGCAGGGGATAATTTCCGGAATGCAGCCGCCGGAGATGATGGTCAATATCATCATTATCACTGCTGCATCGGTCCTTTTGATGTGGATAGGAGAGTTGATCTCGCAGTACGGTATTGGTAACGGAGTCTCACTGCTCATTTTTGCCGGTATTGTTGCCAGTCTGCCGCAAGCGGTCGGTCAGATGGTAGCCACCTTTAATTATCCGGCCGATGTCCCGCTCTATTTGGGGTTCTTTGCGGTCGCACTGGTTATTATCGGGATCATTGTAGTGGTGATGGAAGCCGAAAGACCGGTACCGATAACTTACGCCAAGCGGGTTAGGGGCGAGTCGGCGCGCGGAGGAGTTTCTACTTATCTTCCGTTGCGGCTAAACCAGGGCGGGGTTATTCCGATAATCTTTGCTTTGTCTATTTTGATGTTCCCGCAAGGGATACTGGGGATCGTGGTCGGTTGGGAAGGAGCACCGGAGACCCTTCGGTCGGTAAGTGATTCCATTTTGACCTTGCTTGAGAACAGCACCTTTTACGGGACGCTGTATTTCTTGTTGGTGTTCGGCTTTACTTTCTTTTATGTAGCTATTACCTTCGATCCGCACAGTATTGCTCAGAATTTGCAGAAGAACGGCGCCTTTATACCCGGAGTTCGTCCCGGCGAGTCCACCGCTGAATATATCGGCAATATTGTTACCCGGTTGACCTTGATCGGAGCTATCTTCTTGGGTGTGGTGGCGGTATTGCCGCTGGCTATGGAGACAGTTACCGGAGAGGGAACTATGGCCATCGGCGGAACGGCGCTACTTATTACCATTGCGGTGGTTACCGATCTGGTAAAGAAGATCGATGCTCAGGTAGCATTGCGTGAGTATTAGTGACAATATTATAAGGGTTGTATTAAGGGGAGCGTATTATGTATTACGGGTCAGCTTCAGGGCTTGAATCGGCTTAAAACCGGTTTGTTGGAATTCCCATGATACAAAATACTAACCCCAAAATACAATTTAATTACAAGTTCTAATTAAATATTATATGGGATTTTCCAAGCCTTTAACTTTTTTCTTTTTTGGTCGTTCGGGAGCCGGCAAGGGCACTCAAGTAGATAAATTAAAAAATTATTTGGAAGAAAATGATACCACAAGGAAGGTGCTTTTGGTGCAAACCGGGGAGTTGATGAGGGCTCTAATAAGACAAGAAGATTCCTATGTGTCTAAAAAGGTGGAGGAAGTACATCAGAATGGTTTATTGCTGCCTTCCTTTGTGCCGGTTTGGCTGCTGTCGAACTTTCTGGGCGATAATTTAACCGGAGAGGAACACCTGATCTTTGACGGAGTGTGTCGTCAGGAGCCGGAGGCTCCCATAATGGCCGAGATGATGGAGTTTTTTGATCGTTCGGAACCCCATATTATATATATCAATTCGTCTCGTCAGTGGTGCAAGGATAGGTTGTTGGATCGGGCGCGGAGTGACGATACCCCCAAAGAGATAGACAACCGGCTGGATTGGTACGAGAGCAATGTAGTGCCTACATTGGAGAGTTTGAGAACCTATCCGGTTTTCGAATACCACTCTATAAACGGTGAGCAATCCATAGAAGAAGTTCACCGGGAGATCTTGACCGAGCTGGGTTTGGACTCGCGTTAAAGTAGCTTTCCGCCTTTTTAATGTAAAGATCGTTATTTATACATAAGCTTCCTTTTATCCCAATTAATAGGGCGGGGTCAATTTAGTGCCGGATCAAATCAATAGTTCAGTGTTGGTCAAAACAGGTCGGCAACGGCCAATTTCAAACCGCTGCCGGTTGGGCGGCTTTAATGAATTGTAATAATGAATTCTGCTATAACTGTTAAAACTCCGCAGGATATAAA
>CAYLYL010000061.1:0-4993 GCA_964388095.1 uncultured Candidatus Saccharibacteria bacterium
AATATTAGACCCGCTTGATCCGGGCAAGGCTCTGCATTACATCAAGCGATCACTGCTGTAGTAAATATTCAACCGCACGATCCATTTGGGGATCACGGTCGGCGTCAATATCTTCCACGGTGCGTTCCACCTTGATGTTCGGTTCGATCCCCTCTTTCTCAAAAGATCTTCCTTCCGGGGTTAGCCACTCTGCTACCGTTACCTTCAACGATGCTCCGCCGGACATGTTCTCTACCTTTTGAATGGATCCCTTACCGAAGGTGGTTTCCCCTATTACGGTGGCCGCTTGATGGTCTTGTAGCGCGCCGGCTAATATCTCGGACGCTGAGGCGCTGCCACGATCCACCAGAACCGCTATCGGTACCTCATTGGTGTCTATAGAACCGTATCCTTTACTGCGGTAAACTTCTCCCTGTTGGCCGCTGTGATCTTCTTGTAACAAAACTGAACCTTGAGGTAACAGATGACTAAGAACTTCCACCGAGGCTCCCAATAAACCACCGGCATTACCTCTTAAGTCAATTATCATCTTATCCGAATTAGAATCTTGGAATTCCTTCACCGCCTGTTCGAATTTGTTCATAACATTGCCGGTAAAAGTATGTATTTTTATAACAAATATTCCATTATCTTTTTGTTCGGTGCTCAATATCGGCATATCTATCTCAGATCTAATGATAGATATTTCCAATGGCTCATCTTCTCTTTGGCGTATTATTTCCAGAGTAACTTCGGTTCCTCTTTCGCCTCGGATCCGGCTGACCGCCTGATTTAATGACATGTCCTCGGTACTTTTTCCGTCCACTGTTATGATCTTGTCACCGGATCTGACACCGGCTTCCTCGGCCGGTGAGTTTTTTAGCGGAGAGATAACGGTTAGTATTTCTTCTCTGATGCCAACCTCCATTCCCACTCCTTCAAATCTACCTTCGATACTTTGAGAAAATTCTTCGGTTTCTTCGGCCTCCATAAAAACAGTGTAGGGGTCGTTGAGTGAATTTAGCATTCCTTGAATAGCTCCGTAAACCCGGGCTTCCGCGTCCGCTTCATCGGCTCTGATGTGATATTCATCTACCATTTTCCAGGCCTCCCAGAAAAGCGAGAAATCAACCTGCTCCGGTTTTCCTTCCTCTTTATTTATTACCTCGCTGACCATTTGATGGTTACCGGTAGTACGTTCGGTATAAGTTCCCAAAAAGAAGAACACCATTGAGCTTATGATGACCAGCAGCAGAACTGAAGTTTTGTTGTTTAAATTTAGACTAAATCCGCCGCGTGAGTTGTTTGGCGCGTTCTCTATATCGGCAGAGCGTGGTTTGTTGTCATACGATGATGGGTACATGTTAATTAAAAAATTATTTATCTATAGAAAAAATTGAAAAAATGATCTGCTGTTATCGAACTTGTTTTAATACATTATGACAAACCGGTCTCCGGTCGTCAAACTGCATTACTTTTGATCTCTTGCTCTATTTCCTCGCGAGCCGAGTCTGATAGTTCAAGCAACTCCAGCTTCCGGAGTAAACGTTCTTTTTTGGTGTTTTTTCGCTCCGGCGCAAATAAATTCTGAACGTTGTATTTTTCAGCTATGCTTACCGCTGCCGGCGGCGGACGGCGGGCGTCAGGTAACAAAGATGACATTTCTCCCCATAATTTGATAAGGTAACGCTCATTTTTATACCGAGGGTAAAAATATAGATAAGTGTACCACCCCGGCTCTTTGCCTGCCTGATGTGCCAGATCACGATCGGTTTTAACATAAAATCCGGCAGAACTTAGGTTAGAGACGGCCGAGTTGTTCAGAGAAAAAAACCCCGAAAGCACTTGGCAGTCGGGATCCAGCTTGTCAAAACCTGCAAACTCGATCGCGTAACCTTTACGATAAGCCAAAATAACCGCTTGCCGGGTGTGTGGTTCGAACATTTCACGAAAAGCACCCATTCGAACCTCCAGATCATCAGGTTCGGGGTTTACGTTTAATCTTATTTTAGTATCTCGTACCACTCGGGAAGGTATTTGGTGAAAATAAAGATCATCGTTTATTAAAGCGGGCTCTTGTTCATTATTCATTTATGTAAAATAATTATATTTGCTGCATTATATTCGCTGCAATTAGTTTACCTTTTTGAAAAACGGAGTTGCTATCACTGTAATTTTAACATATATTACAGGATAGCGGTATTTAATATTGTTATCTAAAATTAGGATCGTTGTAATTTATTGCAGTGAGCTGTTTATGAGTTAATAGACCTATTTTGATGATCTGTTTGATAAGATAGCCGTCAAAAACCGCGATATATTTATGTAATTGATGAGTTTCCACATTTTTTCCACCCTTTTGTCTTTTTTTTACCGTGATACCGGATGGCGGTATATGGTAAAATAAAGTAAACCTTAAGTTGATGTATTTATCGAAGATATGAGCCAGTCAAAAAATAACAGTTCCGACTCCTCTTCTACCCGACCGGGAAGAGTACCGCCGCATAGCCTGGATGCCGAGAAAGCCCTTTTGGGATCGGTAATGTTGCGGCCGGATGCGGTTTATGAGATCGGAGATCTCTTAAAAACGGAAGATTTCTATTCTCACCGTCATAGTATAATTTTTGAGACTATGAGGGAGTTGGCGACACGCAATACTCCGATCGATCTTCTCTCACTGTCTACCCGATTAGAAGAAAAGCAGATGCTGGAACAAGCCGGCGGCAGCAGCTATTTAACAGAATTGGTCGATACAGTACCTTCGGCCGCCAATATTACCTACTACGGACAATTGGTACACAAGAAAGCTTTGCTTAGAGGGTTGATAAGAGCCTCGGAATTTATTTCACAGTTGGGTTTTACCGAGGATGAGGATATTGAGGAGGTTTTGGACAAGGCCGAAAAAAAGATCTATGAAATAACCACTGATTCCCAGACCCATAAATTTGTCGAGTTGGGCGAGATACTGGGAGAGGCCTGGGAACGATTGGATCACCTGCACAAATCGGATGACCATTTGCGTGGAGTCCCCAGCGGGTTTAACGCCTTGGATAACAAACTGTCCGGTTTTCAAAAATCCGATCTGGTAATTTTAGCCGCCCGACCGTCGGTCGGTAAAACCGCTCTGGCGTTAGATATTGCCCGTCAAAGCGCGGTAGAACACCAAATTCCGGTCGGGATCTTTTCCTTGGAAATGAGCGCTCAGCAGTTGGTTGACCGTATGTTGGCGGCGCAAGCGCGAATTGATAGCTGGAAACTCCGTACCGGCAAGATCTCCACCGAAGAAGAGTTCGATAAGATACGCGATGCCTTGGATCAGTTAAACGGAGCACCGTTGTTTATCGATGACACCCCGGGAAATAATATCCTGAAAATGCGGTCGGTAGCACGCCGTTTGAAAAGCGAAAGAGGCTTAGGTATGCTGATAATTGATTATATGCAGTTGATGGTTCCTACCGTTTCCCGGGCCTCAGATTCCATGGTCCAGCAGGTTACCGAAATTTCGCGATCACTCAAGGAGTTGGCCCGTGAATTGGATATTCCGGTGATAGCTCTTTCCCAGCTTTCGCGAGCTATTGAGCAGCGAGGAGGACGTCCGCGGCTGTCTGACTTGCGAGACAGCGGTTCCATCGAGCAGGACGCCGACGTCGTTATGTTCATTCACCGGCAGACTGATGACAACGAGGAGGCCGGTCGATCGCATTTAACCGAGCTGGTAATAGAAAAACACCGTAACGGACCTACCGGAGTGGTTGAGCTGTCGTTTGATAAGAACAAATCATCATTTATTAGCGTTGAAAAGAGTGACTTTAGTCAATTGGAAGAAGAATTCAGCAATTTAGGAACCGAAGAATGAGAAACCTGGAAAGCTTAACCGAAATACTGTCCCGGCTACCCGGTCTGGGACCGCGGCAGGCCCGACGAGTGGCCTATTTTTTAGCGGCCGAGGATCAGAACATATCTGCCGACCTGCTCCGGGAGCTGCAGCAGGTTCGAAGTTCCGGCCGGTACTGTCCGCTCTGTTCGGGCTTATTCTTTGATTCCGGTGAGTGGTGTCAGATCTGCCGCGATAAAGACCGCGATCCCGGTATTTTGATGGTGGTTGAAAATGAGATAGATAAAGAAAGCGCCGAGCGAACCGCTACTTATCAGGGAAGATATTTTGTCTTGGGCGGCAGTGTTCCGGTGAATGATAAAGAGCTCACCTCTAAACCGTATTTGCGTTGGAGAGAGTTAAAAGACAGGATCCTGCAAGACCCCGGTATCAAAGAAGTAATACTGGCCTTTAATTACACTCCGCAGGGCGAACACACTTCCCGATTGTTAGCGGATTATCTAAAGGAGCAGGTATCCGAAACGGTAGCAATTAGTTCGCTGGGTCGGGGTTTTTCCTCCGGAACCGAAGTCGAATACTCCGACCCCGATACCTTCCGTTACGCTCTGCTCAATCGGGGCAACAAATACTGAATTTATAGAAAGAACCACTTACCGGGGTGAATCGGTTCAGTGACATTAAAGACCATTAAAAAACCGCCTATCAACTAGGACGGATCGGATGTTGTTTTACTCGACAGCTTGTTTATTTTATCGCTGTTACTTTAACCTTCATAAACGGTTGACCGTGTCCCCGGTTTTTGTAGTATCGTTTTTTGGAGCGGTATCTAATAACTTCGGTTTTCTTGTTTCCTACCTCCGAGACCTCCCCTTCTACCGAGGCTCCGTTTAAGTAGGGCTCACCAATGGATGTATTTTTGCCGTCGTCCACTAATAGTACCTTTTCGAATTTAACGCTGTCACCTGTTTGCAGTTCCGGTATTTTTTCAATAGCAATGGTATCTCCAACCGAAACCCGGTACTGTTTACCGCCGGTCTCAATTACTGCAAATTCTTCGTCCGGTTTACTGCCCGATGTTTTGGTTTGTGATGATTGTGTAGCTGCCATAATATAAAATTTCCATCTTTTATTTGATCGATGCTCCTATTGTATATAATTAAGCAACAAAATGCAAGGGGT
>CAYLYL010000062.1:0-4934 GCA_964388095.1 uncultured Candidatus Saccharibacteria bacterium
GAAGCCGCGGATTGTCCTAGGTTCCCGGTAACATTTATTTATGGCCCATAGCGCCGTGTTTCTGTTCAAAATTACATTAAAACCCAACCGTATCGGGTCAAGCCCGAATTGCTTTTGGTGCTTTTTGATAACGGAATTGGATCAGGGTAGGAACTGTTTGAGCCATCCGAGGAATTTTTTGGGGGTGTTGACGAGATGTTGGTTGAAGGAAAAGCCCGAAGAAGATCGGCCGTCTTCTGAAAGTCCGATAATACAGAGTCCGTAAGCCACCGACCAGGCGGAATTGATAGCTGTATTTTTTGATCGGTCTTGGTCCTGGTCGTAGGGAGGTACAGAAGTGGGAAGTTTCAATGTTTTCATTGCTATTTCTTTGGTTTTTTTCATAGAGGCGGTACCGCCGGTGATAACGATACCGGCCGGCAGTAATCCTTGCCGCTTGATCTTTTTTAAATGAGAGTTTACTGAGGAAAATATTTCTTTCAGACGGTGGGTCACGATCTTGTCTATCTCTTCGGTTGGTAGGTCGGGGTAAGTTAATTCTCCGATCTTGATAGCTTCTGCTTCTTCCAGAGGGATCTGCAACCCCAGGGCTATGTCATTGGTTATATCGGTACCGCCGATCGGGAATACTTCCAGTGATACCGGGAGGTCTTTTTCAAATACTACAATAGAAGTGGTTTCGGCTCCGATATTGGTCAGGACACAACCGGCCTTCTTCTGAGTGGCAGATAGGGAAGTCAAGCTGGCGGCCATTGGAGAAGCGCTAACATCGATCACTTTTATATCCATATCTTCGACTGCTTCTATCAAGTCGGTCAGGTGATGTTCTAAAATAGTTATAAATAAAGTGGAAACTTCCAGATTGCTCCCCTTTAAACCTAAAGGTTGAGAGCTTCCCAATACCGGTTGCCCGTCCAAGCGATATTCCAGCGGTATAGAATGGATGATCTTTCTGTTTATCGACAAAGAAGACGGGATCTCGTTCTCGGCCGCTTCATTAACCGCTTTGAGGTCGTTGGCAGAGACCTCCATATCACCGCGCGCAATGGCGGTTTTGCCGGTGGATACAATGGAGGACATTCCCACGCCTCCTACCGCCAAGCGGCAGTTGTTTATAGTAACTCCGGCCGATCTCTCGGCGTCTTTGAGGGCTTCCCGCAACCCTCTTTTTACTTCTTCGGAATTTATTATGAAACCGTGATGAAGTCCGCGGGTTTCGGCGCTTCCGGCCCCCAAAATGCGCGGTACGGCTTTCTTGTTCTGATCGGCAGGCTGGGTAGCGATCAATACTTTGATCTGCTGGGTGCCGATATCAATGCCGGTAGTAATAGGGGGCATAGCTTTAAAAAATAAAAATAATAGTTATAAAAATTTCCGACCGGGTATTTTAGCTCTACCGGGAACAGTTTTGCTGGCGGGATCGTTTAGCTTATCTTTGCTACCTATTACTACCATCCGAATTCTTGCCACAATTCCTGCTCCCTTCTTTCCATTGTACTCCCATGTTGCAATCCTTTCAAATGCAAAAGACCGTGGATAAAAAGAAAAGCGGTATATCGGTCAAGATCGCTGTCTTGTTTCTCGGCTTTCTTTTTTGAGCGGCAAAGGTCAATGAACATTTCTCCTTCGCTGTCTGACAAAGGGAAGCTTAAAATGGAAGGGGTGTAATTTTGTTGACGGTAAGTTCGATTGAGGTAACGAGCTCGTTTGTCGCCGATAAAAACCAAACTTAAAAAATAATCCAAGCCCAAAACTTGATGTTTTATTTGAATATAAGGAATATCGGGTGTTGCTGTTTTGGTTAAGTTCTTGATAGCCAGATCATCGGTCTCGGTGAACCTTGGTCGATCTATGGCGTTGTTGCTTGAACTCATGCTCCGATAAATTCCGATAAATCGAGATATTGAGGGGATGTTTTATCTCCTGTAACCAAAAGGGTTTTCGGATATTTTACCGAGTTTGATCAGTTTTTGCCGCTCCTCTTGTTTACGGATCTTTTTCAGCGCTTCCCTTTTCTTTTTCAGCTGTGATTTGGGTCGATCATGGAAACGGATCGATTTTAATCGCGGAAGAATCCCGGAACCTTGGACGCGCTTGGTAAATCGCCTGATCAAAGCGGTGCTGTTCTCGCCTTGGTTTTTATTTACTTGGACATTAACTGTTTTGCTCATAGTTGGTGAAGCTTAGCATAAAATCTTTCGCTATTCAAGCTTAGGATCCAATAAATCAATATTTTTTATTTAACAATGGAAACTCGGCAGTCATTTAAGGGTTTTTAGATAATAGGGTAATTTTTTGATCGGGACGGTTTGTTGTGAGCGGTCCTGCAGATTGCGTATCAATACGGTGTCTTCCAAGGCCTCTTTCTGTCCCATAATGATCAAATAGGGCAGGCTTAATCGGTCGGCAGCTGATATCTGGGAGCTTAGCCGGTCTTTGGTGAGGCTGTGGTGTAAAGGGATCCTTTTTCTTCTCAGCATGTCTATTACTTGTAAACTCTTTAACTTGGCCTCAAAGCCCAAATGAACATAGGAAAAACGCGGGCGGATCTTGCTTTTGCGGCTGCGGCGCTTGCTGCTTAGCGAGGTCTTGTATACCAAATATGCCCCGACTGCCGGCACTTCGCGACGAAAACCCAGTGGTCGTGCTATCGGGGTGTAACGCATTCCGTAACCGGATACCAGCTCATTTTTTTGTTTGGAACCGGAGTCTTTGGCTGAATTCACGGCAGTCGGTTCGGAGTTGAGTATTCTAAAAATGGTATGAGACTGCAAATTTTTGCGGGCCAGCAGAGAGCTGTTGATATAATAGGGCAGACCCAGTGCTTCCAGGTACTCCAAAACCTCACAGAAGTGTTTGCGGCTGCTTTCTGAAAGATAGGCTATTGGCTGAGGAGCTTCCTCCTGCAGTTGTTCGGCAAAGGCGTCGTTGAAAGAAAACAGGGCATAAGGATTCTTGCGACAAGCTTCTCTCATTTGTTCCGGCATAACAGACAAATGAGACCTTATGTATTGATGTAATGCCGCCTCAAATCGATGACGTGATTCGGCGTCTCCGGTGCTGTTTATTTCAATGGTCAGGTTGCTTAATCCTTCTTCCTCCAGAATGGCGTAGGATGTTTGAATTATCAAAGCTTCCGCCACCGCTCCTTTGGCGCCGACGCATTCCAGGCTGCAGTGATGCCGGAACGTATCATCGGTGTGCTGAACCTTGGCCAGCGGCTTTTCATAAAACAACAATAAAGGGTGGGGTAGTTCCGGTATGCGATTTTGCCGGTACATTTTTATGATCTGAGCTTTTTCAAGGAAATTGAAGAGCTGTCGTTCCCGGTTTTGGCCGGTGAGCAGGTGAGGTTGATCGGCTATTACTTTTTTTACTTCCGGCTCGATGTCGGTGGATCTTAGCGCTTTAACCGGAGTGAAGCCGTAGTACATAGCCGTTTCGGCTGCCGGGCTGCATTCATAATGGCCATAAGGAAATGCTTCAAAACTGTGTAATGGAACGTGAGATGTGAGCAATTTGAGTTGGTGAGTACCGGAGCTCATATTGTAAAGAAATGTTATTTTATTAAAGCTCTCAATTTATCTGTTGTTGGTTAATCGTACTGATATTGATACTGATGATTTCCCGGGAATACCGCAGGCGGCAGCGACGGCGGAAAAAGACGGATCAAAGGACGGCCGACTATGTTATTTTCGGATAAAGTACCCCAAGCCCTGGAATCCGAGGAATGCTGACGATTGTCGCCCAAAACGAAATACTCTCCTGATTCCAGTTCAGTGTTCAGTTTGTCGGAGCGAGTTATCTCTGATGAATTAAGATAAGGCTCGTCCAGAATTTTACCATCCGGGTATTCATCATTGTAGATGATTATTTCCTGGTCTCTTATCTCTATTTTCTCATTGGGTAAGGCGATAACCCTTTTGATGAAGAATTGGCTGGGGTTTTTGGGGTAACGGAAAACCACCACCTCACCTCGTTGGGGATCATTGAAACGATAGCTGATTTGGTCTACTATTAAATAGTCCCCGTGGTTAAAAGTGGGATCCATAGAGGCGCCGTTTACCACGAACGGTTGAGCCACAAAAGTTCTGATCGGAATAACTATTATGGCAACCAAAAGAACAAATTTAATAATATCTTTGATCATTTACCGGTTATTGTATTACAAAAATAATCGGAGTACAAGTTTTGATCAAAATGATCCGGAAATCAGTTGTGAAAAAGAAAAAGATGGTACTAAATGGTTGGTGGCAGGTTTGGGGAACCCGGGATCCCGTTATCGAAACTCGCCTCATAATATTGGCCGGGAAATGATCGAGCAAATTGTTGTGGAAAATAACGGAGGTTCTTTTTCTTATGACAAAAGGTCTAAGGGGTTGCTGGCGGAAGTAACACTTGGTGGCGAGGTTTGTGTTTGTTTATTGCCGGAAACTTATATGAATCGCTCCGGAGAGTCGGTGGCACAAAGTTTAAGGTGGCTTGATCTGCCGGTATCGCGATTGGTGGTGATTCATGATGATCTGGATCTGGAGAGGGGCCGGATCAAGATAACGTTCGGTCGGGGGAGCGGCGGCCACAATGGAGTGATCTCTATAATCGATCATCTGAAAACTCAAGATTTTATTAGGTTGCGAATAGGGGTAAAGCCGCTTGGCGGTTATCGAGCGGACCGAAATTATTTACTGTCGCCGGCTAGATTTGATGACAGTACTAAAAATTTAACCCAAGAAGCTCTCAGTCGTTTGGTGAGTGAAGGGTTGGAATCGGCAATGAGTGAATTCAATCAAAAAAACACCGGCGAAAACTAAAATTTATATTAAGGGCGAAAGCACATTCCGCCCTTCGCGAAGGGCGGAATGTGCTTGCCCACCGAGCCGAGCCGAGCCCCTCCTGAGGGGCTCGGGCTCGGCTCGGTTTCGGGGAAAAGCACA
>CAYLYL010000063.1:0-4833 GCA_964388095.1 uncultured Candidatus Saccharibacteria bacterium
AAGAAGAAGAGCTTCAGGAGATGGAGCCGGTGATCCAAGCGCTGAAGGAAGTGTTGTTATGATCCCGGCGGTGTTATGTGGCAAAAGTGTAAAAGACAATAACACACAAAGTACAGGATCGGTATTATACAAATAAAACACAAAACACAAGGTACAAGTGACAAAGAAAGCACAAGTAACAAATTCCAAATAAAGCACAAAACAAAGGGGACAAAACACAAGATCGTATTATAGGGTCTATATTATGGAATACAATACATACTATAAATTTTTCCCAGAACTGAGGAAGGGTGGTTGGGCAAGCAACCGCGCCCTTCTGAAGGGCGCGGTGTGCTTTCGCCCATAATACCTAATACTAACCCCCTTAACACAAACTCACTATTTTCTTGAGAGAGAGGCGATCTTGTTTTATAATGAAACTGTACTATGAAGAGCAATTCTCAATTGGTCACCATTTTACTCAGTTGCTTGCTTACCGCGGCAGTGTTTACCTTTGGGGCGGTCGGGTATTGGCAGTGGCAAGGGGAGCGGATGATAGAGTCGCGACTGGCTACTGTTTTGGAAAAAGCCGAGATCGCAGAGTATCAGGAGGATGGAATAATTAAAGATCCGACCCCGGAGCAGCAACGCATATCGGAGATGGTCGGACGCAAAAGTCATGAGGAACGACAAATTACTGTTGCCCGTCTTGCCGACCCGGCGGTGGTATCGGTGGTCTCGGAGGCGGAAACCGCTTCTCCTGAGCGGGAATTTCATGATCCGTTCTCGTTCTTCTTTGATGATCCGTTTCAACCGCAACCCGAAGAGGAACAGGTGGGTGGTTCCGGTTTTATAGTGTCCTCGGATGGTTATATGATAACCAACCGCCATGTAGTGGAGAGAGATGATCTTAACTATCAGGTATTAACCAACGAGGGGGAGCGATTTGAAACTGAAGTGGTGGAGCGAGACCCGGTTCTTGATATAGCAGTGCTTAAGATCCAAGAGGATTCGGAATTTGAATATTTGTCGTTTGCCGACTCAGATGATCTACAGTTGGGTCAAAGCGTTATGGCAATAGGAAATGCTTTGGGAGAATTTCAAAATAGCGTGTCAACCGGAGTGGTGTCGGGATTATCGCGTTCTATAACCGCCGGCGGAGCTCGTGGTCAAACGGAGTTTCTGGATGAAGTTATTCAAACCGATGCGGCAATTAATTTCGGTAACTCGGGCGGTCCACTGTTAGATCTGGAGGGGCGAGTGATAGGGGTTAATGTTGCTATGGCATTCGGTTCTCAAAATATTGGATTTGCCATACCTTCTAATTTGGTATCTCCGGTAGTGGATTCGGTACGAGAAACAGGACGGATAGCGCGAGCTTTTTTGGGAATAAGGTATGTGTCAATAACTCCGTTGATACAAGAACAAGAAGATCTGCCGGTGGATTACGGAGTATTGATAGTTGAAAGCCAACCCGGCAGAGAACCTTCGGTGGTTCCCGGTTCTCCGGCTCAAGAGGCCGGTTTACAGGAAGGAGATATAGTCTTGGAGGTTGATGGTAGGAGATTGGATCGTCAACATAGTTTAGCTCATATTATCAGACAACGCTCAGCGGGTGACGAGGTGGAGATGGTGATATTAAGAGACGGAGACGAGATGACCGTAACTGCCACCTTGGTAGAAGCTCCCCAGGATCAATAAGGTAAATGAATTTGCTGCTTACTAAATACTGTTTGCAGTTCTTGTTGGTTGCTGTTAAGCGGGGGTTGTGTTTAAAGACCGGTGTTTTCGACCAATAGTCCGGTTCCGGGGAGGGTTATTTCTAACAGTAAGAAAATAATATAAATAGCTAATAATATTAAACCTTCCTTTTTGGTGATACGGTTGGAGGTGCTGATAGTAAATAAGAAAACTATGGCCGCAATGGCCAAAAACAGTCGGCCCAGCACCAATGAAGTGACGTCCTCAATGATTATAGGGTGAATAATAGCTACTAATCCGAGCACCAGAGTGGAGGCAATGGCCACTCCGCCCATTATCCCGCCCAGGACCATCCAAGATTCTCCTCTCCAGGTTAGGGTTAAGGCAAAATAGGTTTCCGGCAGGGCGGTGCCCAATCCCAAAAAGAATATTCCTATAAAAGTCAATGATAACGGCCAGGCTTCGGCGAATGCTTGAGCTGATGAGACAATGATCTGGGAGCATATTATAACCGCTGCTAAGCCGGCGGTTGCTATGATCAGGTTCTTGATCAATCCCGGACGGACCAAAGTCTTCTCATCCTGTTTGACGGGGGCGTAGATCTTGAGAAAACGTTCTCGTTTGGAGAATAGCCAGTAGATGAACAACACAAAAAATCCGATCAAAATAATACCATCCCAGCGGGACAGTTCTCCGTCAAATATTAGAAGCAACGGCAGTAGGGCTGCTGCTACCGTAAAGGTGATACCCATACGTACTGTTTTACTCTCTACCTGGATACCTTGAGAGGTAAAAAAGGTGCATAGCGCTACGGTAACAGTGAGCAAAAAAATATTCTCTCCCACTACATTTCCTAAAGCCATCTCGGGTACTCCTCGCAACGCCGAGCTAATACCGACCAATAATTCCGGTGCAACCGCGCCGACAGAAATGGTAAAAAAGGCCACCACGAACTCTTTCATTCCCAACAGGCGGGACAGATCGACCAGGGATTGGATGATGTATTTACCCAAAACTGCCAACACAGCCAAGGCAATAAAAAAAATGAACAGCTCTGATATCATACGGTGTTATTTATTGATCATCGATAATTATACCGCGTAAACAAAAAATGCCAAAGGACTCATCGACCCTTCTGCGCTCTTTTGAAGAGGCGGGCAAGTGGTTTTTTACGGTCCGAAAAAAGAAAGGTAAGGCAAAAAGGGGTGGACAATTTAAAATTTATTGGCATAATAGTAACAGCTGGAGTCGGTTTCAGCTAATGGTTATTATTATTATCATAAATAATTAGGAAATTATGCAAAAAGTATTTCTGATAATCTTTCTGGTTTTAGTGGGAGGTATAGGCGGTTTTGCGCTGGGTGCTTTCATTTCTGAAATGCAGGCGGATCCTGAACTGGAGATCAAAACAGAGGATCTGATCCGATTAAATACTCCTGTTGCGGGGGAGGAGATCAGTACTCCGTTGGTAGCAGAAGGAGAAGTGCGGGGTTTGTGGTTCGTGCAGGACGGTTTTCCGGTTCGGTTGGAGCGCTCTGATGATCAAGAGGTGATCGCAGAAGGTTGGGCCGAGATCGAGGGTTCCGAGATGGTGCCGGAGTTCATGCCTTTTACAGCGGAACTTGATTTTGAGGTTGAAGAGGAAACAGAGGCCGATCTGGTACTGGAAAGAGAGAGTCCGGGTGATCCGGAAGAACTTTCGGAAGTAAAAGAAGAGTTGCGGATCAGTTCTCTCATTTTACGCCCAATAGAGGTAGAAGAGGAGGAAGAGGATGAGATGGAGGAAGAAGGTCAAGAGAGTGAAGAAGGTGAAGAGGAGGAATCGGAGGAAGAGGATGAAGAGGATGAAGAGGATGATGAGGAAGAGGGGGAAGTGATAGAAGCGGATGAAGATCTGCAGATCCAGATCTCTCCAATTGAATAGTTCGCCCAGGGGTGGTACAATAACAAGGAGAGTGTAAGCTAAGCTTATGGATACCTTAATGAAAGCTGATATATTTTTCTTTATCACGGCGGTGGCGGTGGTACTGCTTACTTTGCTTTTGTTGGTAGTTTTGTATTACGTTATTCGTATTCTTCGCCAGGCCTCTAAGCTTACCCAAACGGTTACCGAAGAAAGTGAGCGGCTGACCGATGATCTTAAGGTGTTGCGGGAGAACGTTTACAAGAGCGGAGCACAAATAAGAGATGATGCGGTGGAAGTATCGCAAAAGGTTCGTAATGAAAGCGAAGAAGTGTTGCAAGATCTTCACTCGGCACGTACTGTTATCAAGCATGACTGTCGTGGTATGAGGCGGGTATTTACTTTTTTTTCCGGATTATTTAAAATGAATAGTGAGGCAAGCTCCAATAAAAGCTCTCGCCGTAAAACTATTAGCAGTAAAAAAAATAACAAGTCTAAAAAGACTAACTAACTTATTATGGCTAGTAAAAAAAAGAGCAACAAAAATGATTCTCACAACTACTTAAGCTGGGGTATCGGGTTCGGTATAACTGCGGCCACTGCCGCCGGTGCCTACTTTTTATACGGTACCAAAGAAGGCGCCAAAAGGCGCGCCAAGATCAAGGGTTGGACATTGAAAATGAAGGGCGATGTACTGGACAAGCTCGAGAAGGCCAAGGAGGTGAACGAAGATAAATATAACGAAATAGTTGATACTGTTACTGAAAAGTATGCCCGACTTAAAAGTATTGACCCGGAAGAAGTACGGGCTATCGGAGAAGATCTGAAAAAACACTGGAAAAATATCAAAAAGCATTTGGAAGAAGGTGGCGGCAAGAAAGGCGGCCGAAGTTCCGGTTCCGGCAAGAGCGCTTCCGGTAAAAGTTCTACTTCCCGATCCAAGAGTTCTGCCAAGAGTTCCGGAAGCTCTACTGCTAAAAAGACCGGCGGTAGCAAGAGCTCCTCGGCACGGACCAAGAATTCTTCCGCTAAAAGTACCTCTTCGAAAAGATCTACCGGCGGCAGTAAAAAGTCCGGCAGCTCCCAAAAATAACAGAAACTAAAATTATTATAAAAAACCCCTTCTTTAATTATTGAAGGGGTTTTTGGTTTGTTTTGTTCAACCGCTCTTCCTGCAAAGTTTTCCTGAGTTACTGTTCTTTATCGCTTAGATCATCTTAATAACTTGATGTTCTCAAAACCGTTGTTCT
>CAYLYL010000064.1:0-3159 GCA_964388095.1 uncultured Candidatus Saccharibacteria bacterium
GGCGGCGTGGTCCAAATAGATCCTTTCGTGATCTGAGTTGATCATTGTCATACTTATTATTATAACGCATATTTTTGCAATCGGGGTAATTTTATGTATAATTGGAAACGTATTTCTTTAATAAGGTAAGCACTTTTAAGTTAAAATAAACAAGCTGATATGATGGAGTGGAATAATGAGCTATTGGTAATGATCATTATGGGGCTGATACTGATCGCCCTGATGATATGGATCATTCATTTGGAAATACGGCTCAAGCGTTTGACCGCCGGTAAAAAAGGTCACAGCTTGGAAAGCTCGATCACGTCTTTACATAAAGACCTGCAACAACTGCAGACCGGCTACCGCAGATCAGAATCCGCAATAGAAGATCTGCAGCAAAAAACCAAAAACTCCATCCGAAGCATTGAGACCATCCGTTTTGATGCCTTTAAAGAAAGCGGAGGTAGCGGAAAACAAAGCTTCGCTACCGCCTTCATTAACGAACAAGGTGATGGAGTGGTGATATCATCGCTTTATGCCCGTGACCGGGTAAGTGTTTATGCCAAACCGCTTAATAACTTCTCTTCTGTTTTTGAATTGAGCGAAGAAGAAAAACGCTCCATCACTAAAGCCCGGGATAATATTTGATATAGCTATCACCCTTTACTGAATTAGAGTGGTTATTAACTGCTAAAAAATACCACCTGATCAAAACATTTGATCTCCGGTCGTAACAGACCAAAACCCGACCCTTGCTATTGACATAAATAGCATAAAATTGTTAATTTTAAAACTTCATTGCCTATGGAAAAAAACCTCTCCCCCAGATCCGCAAAATATTCTCGTCCTCCGGTGGTGGCTGTCTTGGGTCATATTGATCACGGTAAATCTTCACTTCTTGACCACATTCGTCAGACCAACGTGGTTGGTGACGAGGCCGGAGGAATAACTCAACACATCAGTAGTTATGAAGTAACCCACCAAGCGGAATCAGGTGAACGGGTCATAACCTTTCTGGATACTCCCGGACACGCCGCATTTTCCTCGGTCCGTAGCCAGGGCATCAGAGCCGCCGATATCGCGGTCTTGATAGTTTCGGCCGAAGACGGGGTAAAACCCCAAACGATAGAGGCCTTCAAAAGCATTCAGGAACAATCCTTACCTTTTGTGGTAGCCGTCAATAAAATAGATAAACCGAACAGTGATCCGGAAAGAACCAAGATAAGTTTGGCCGAGAACGGCATCTATATCGAGGAATACGGCGGCGACGCCCCAATGGCCGCTATTTCCGCCAAAACCGGAGAAGGAGTGAGTGAACTTCTTGATACTATCATTCTTTTAGCCGATATGCAGGAACTTACCGCCGACCCGTCCGAACCGGCCACCGGTATCGTGATCGAAAGCGAAGTTGACCCTAAAAAAGGCATCCGAGCAACTTTGATCATAAAAAACGGCACCTTAACAAAAGGCATGGCGGTGACTTCCGGTACCGCTGTGTGCCCGGTTCGGATGATGTACAACTTCCGCGGACAGGCGTTAAGCGAAGCAAGTTTTTCCAGTCCGGTAGACCTAGTGGGCTGGAACAAACAGCCGCAAGTCGGCTCCGACTTTCTGACCTTCTCTAATAAAAAAGAAGCCGAGAAACATTGTCGGGAACAAGAAACCAAGCATAACACCTCGGCGGTTAAACCCTCCGCCCCCCAAGAAGAAACCATACCGGTGATAGTAAAAAGTGATACCGTCGGTTGTTTGGAGGCCATTAAAAAAGAAATAGGGAAAATGGTCGAGCAAGAAAAACCGGTTCACTTAGTGGCGGCCGACACCGGACCAATAACCGAGAACGATATCCGGAATGCTACCGTTACCGAAAAAACCGCCGTGCTGGGATTCAATGTACCGATCGATCCGGCAGCCGACAGATTAAGAGAGCAGCATCAGATACCGGTCAAAACCTTTTCTTTGATCTACGAATTAACCGACTGGCTGGCTGAATACGTTGAAAAACACCGAGTGCGCCACGAAGTGGAACAGGTTATCGGGAACTTATCGGTATTAAAAACCTTTAGCCGCAGCAAGAACCGCAACATAATAGGCGGTCGAGTGGATAGCGGACGGATAGAAGTTGGCAAACAGGTAAAGATCATCCGAGGTAATACCGAGCTGGGTACCGGCACCATAAAAGAACTGCAGTGCCAAAAGGTTCCCGCTCAATCGGTAAGCGAAGAGAATGAATGTGGCTTAATGGTTCAGTCATCGGTGGAAATTGCGCCCGGGGATACCATCCAGAGTTACACTATAACCATTGAGTAGCGTATGGTCGAACAAACAAAAAACAATCATCGAAGTAAAAGGATCGCTTCGCTGTTGCGGGAAAAAGCTGCTGAATTTTTTCGCACCGCGGCTAAACCCTACCCGTTAATAACCGTTACCCGAGTAAATATCTCTTCCGATCAACAGTATGCCGAAATAATGGTCACCGTTTATCCGGAAACCGAAGAAACAACGACCGTCGAGTTCCTGCAAAGAAAACGCGGTGAATTAAATGACCACCTTAAGAAGCACACCCGACTCGGCAGTATACCGTTTATGAAAATAGCCGTTGACCAACAAGAGAAAAAGCGACAAAGGATTGACCATTTAACCAAAAATCTCTAAACTGTATTAGGTGTGAAAAGCCGCGTAAGTAATTTCTGCGGCCCGGTAGCCAAGTGGTAAGGCAAGGGACTGTCCCGAAAATGCCTGCGAGCCAGACGAGCAGATGCATTTCGAGGGTCCACTTGTTCCCTAAATATGATATATTATAGATAGGCCCGGTAGCCAAGTGGTAAGGCAAGGGACTGCAAATCCCTCATTCGCGGGTTCGATTCCCGCCCGGGCCTCAGGTCTGGAAAGCAGGATGGGATCCTCAAACTTGTAATCGCTCACAAGCTTACGAACAGGTTTGGGACAAATCCCTCATTCGCGGGTTCGATTCCCGCCCGGGCCTCACTCCGGTTGCCGTTACCGAAAGAAGACGTCAGACCCGGAGAATGTTCATTGACAACAGAAAAAACAAGGGGCAGTGGCGGAATTGGTATACGCGATCGACTTAAGATCGATTGCCAGAAATGGCGTGTGGGTTCGAGTCCCACCTGCCCCACATTACAAAAGACAGTTTTGTAATTGGCGACAGGAACA
>CAYLYL010000064.1:3259-4827 GCA_964388095.1 uncultured Candidatus Saccharibacteria bacterium
ATTTATCGGAGAGGAGTCCCACCTGCCCCACATTACAAAAGACAGTTTTGTAATTGGCGACAGGAACAGAAGCATTTATGCTTCTGTGTTGGGTCGAGAAGCCCGGAGCGATGTGCGAGTTTTCCAGAGCAGAGCGATGGAAAGGCGAGCACCGCGAGGGCCGGCTCGGAGAAAATTTCCGTTAGGAAATTTATCGGAGAGGAGTCCCACCTGCCCCACATTACAAAAGACAGTTTTGTAATTAACTACAGAAGTAGAAATATCCGTACCTTTACATTAGTTAATATATTGGTTTTTCCTTGATTAATTTATGAGAAACCGAACTTACATATAACGACTGTGTGTGATACGCTGGAGGTATTATGAAATCAAAATCCGAACAATACCAAAAAGCCGTTGAACTTCGTCGCAACGGTTGGAGCTATAAAGAGATACAAAAAACGTAAAAGTTGCCAAAAGCACCTTAAGTTACTGGCTAAAAGATATTCCACTTTCAGATGATCATAGAAAACGACTTTATACTAAAAAGATAAGTATACTTACATATGGATCCCAAAGCCAAAGAGAACGAAGAAAAAGGGAAATAGACGGCATAAAAAAAGCAGCTCGTAAAGATGTTACATTACCCTTGTCTAAACAAACTTACAGACTTTTAGGTGCCGCTCTATATTGGGCAGAAGGATCAAAAGGTAGGGGTTTTGAAATAACCAACTCTGATCCACAGCTAATTCTGTTTATGGAAAAGTGGTTAGAGAATATATTTGGTATTCAACCATCCACCTTGAAAGCTTCTCTCAATATGTACGATCAGCAAAAAGAGAGTGATATAAAGAAATTTTGGTCTGAGCTTACAAACATTCCCTTGGATAATTTTGGAAAAAGTTATATCAAACCACCCAATAAAGGATATAAGAAAAATACACTGTATTATGGTACTATAAAGATAAGAGTTCCGAAAAGTGTAGATCTAACATACTGTGTACTTGGTTGGATAGAAAAATCCATGAAAGATATAAATTCTGATGTAACAAAAACTCAAAAGAAATGGAATCACTTGAAAAATAAGAAAAGACCGGTTAATCTTTAAATGCTATACTAAACGATAGATTCTGCACTAAATACTTCAAAAGAATATCAAACAACCTTGAGTTTTCTGCCCGCCCGTAGCTTAATTGGTGAAGCAGCTGGCTCTTAACCAGAAGATTTCAGGTTCGAGTCCTGACGGGCGGACAGAGAACTTAAGGTTTAGAAACAGGTTGATTCAAATTATATGTTGCGGCTAACTCTTGATCAATTGTTCGTGCGGTTCAGCTCCGAATAGAATAACCAAATAGTTGATAAGATATAGCCGCATAATTAATTTTGTCATCGATCAAATGATAATCATTCAGATAATCAACTTTATGCCCAGGTGGTGGAATTGGTATACACGCTAGGTTTAGGACCTAGTGCCTTTTGGGCTTGAGGGTTCGAGTCCCTCCCTGGGCACCAATAAAATACCTCGCAGCAAGCTGACGAGGTAGTTTATAAACGAGCGTTTTGCGAGAGAAATATAAAAATTCATTTTT
>CAYLYL010000065.1:0-4697 GCA_964388095.1 uncultured Candidatus Saccharibacteria bacterium
AAATCCCGTTAAACTTCCCAAACTACTAATTAAACTCTATAATATAACTATGCAAATAAATCAACATGAAATACCCTGTCGCCAGATCAAGTTCAGCGCTCAAGAAGAGGGTAAAGAGATAGGCAGGGCTTTTTTAGTACTGGGCCGCAACGATCTTCATAACCAACCTTTTGGTCTGTTGGAGGATGTCTATGTCTCGGAAGAGGTGCGCGGTCAGGGGGTAGGCGGTGAATTATTACAGAAAGTAATAGCCACCGCCAAGCAGGAGGGGTGCTATAAACTGATCGGCACCAGCCGGTATTCCCGGCCGGAAGTGCATGAGTGGTATAAGCGGCTGGGGTTTGAGGACCACGGCCGCGAGTTTCGGCTGGATCTTTCTTAAATGCTTCGGTGTAAGGTATTTACAAAAGATCGTATTGTGATATCCTTTTAATAAAGAATAATTTATCAGTTTAAAAACCACTTTTATGTTACAAGAAGGCATTCCTAATTCAGGCCAGAACGGAGGTGAAGATCCCGGTGAGGAACTCTCTTATGGGGAGGGACAAATCATCAAAGAAGCTCAGGAAGTGGTAAATGAAGGGTGGGAACATCTGCAAAAGGAACCCCAAAATGGCTCAGCAGATACATCGAACCAGAGTAAGGAAAAAGATACGGAACCGGATCAAACTGGTGATGATTCTCAGGAGTAGACCAGTTCTACTCTTTTTTTATGCGATGTCGTTTGGCAAGAATGATAATTCTGTTTACGATATAAGAGTTTAGGTTATATAAATAAAACAAAAATAATTGCTAATTACATCTATTATTTATGGCAAGCTTTCCAAATGCTCCAATGCCGAATTTTGGGTCGAACCCTGAAGCTAATAAACCCAACAATCAAGAAACAAGTAAAGAGGTATCTAAATCTTCAAGGGGTTCTGAGGTGCTCCAGTTACCTTCTCCGGAAGATCTTGGAAATATTGAGCCAAAAGAACACTCTCCTGACACTCCTGACACTCCAGAAAAAATATCCAATTCTTTTTTGGAGAATGCTTGTCGTACCGGTAAAATGATGGTTCTTCCGGCAAGTGCTATGGCAGCGACAATGGTGGTGCCGGCGGGAGCGGCGGTGGTATTAATGGGTGGAATTGCTGTCTATGCTAAAAAGGATGCGGTTATTAATGGTTGGAAAGGGCAAGGAGTTTGGGGAATAGGGAAAGCATTGGCCGGAGCTACAACAGCAATGGCTGTCAGGTCAATGCCGGGCTCCGCAGCATTAGGTGCGGCAACCGGTGCAGCTATAGGGGCGGTCAGGGTAGTCGGCCCGGAAGCTTATAGGCAGTGGAAGGAGGAAAGGGAAAATAAACCGCTGAAAAAAATAAGACGGGAAATAGAAAAGGATGTTAAAAAAGCCGGGAACGACACAGAAGCTTTACAAGAGATCCTTAATGATAACCGTAAGAAAAGAGAGGAAGCCGAGGTGGGTAGTCGTGAGAGACAAATGTATGAAAATGCCGAGAAGTATGTACTTCTGGCACTAATGAACAACAGAGAAGACCTTTCTCCAGAGGACCAGGTTGATTATTTACGCAGGCTTGATGCTGAGTCAGGTATGGTCTCCAAAGGAGTAGAAGCTATAGAAAGTGGAGACTCGGGGAAAATCTGGGAAGCAGGAGGATTGGAGGAAGAAAATAAAAGACTGTCTCGCAAGATTTGGGAAAATGTTGATAAGAACAAACTGATGTGGGCGGTCGGAATTGGTGCGGCAATGGGAGGAGTCGGAGGTTTTGGTCAAAGTTATGCTGAGGAAGCTAATTTTGATGTTACTAATAATGCTCATACAGCGGAAGAAATGGAGGCAGAGTCCGATGGAGTCGAGAAAGAAGAAGCGGAGGAGTTGTCGGAAACCTCGGCACCTTCAGTAAATGATACTGAAGGTGACGGTTTTTCCAGGGCTTATTCCGGGCAAAGGGCAGTAGAAATGGATGATAGCGGTAATGTTCATGCAGCCGGTATTTCCGGTGGAGAATCAGGTGAGCCAAGCGAGGTGGAACCCGAACCAAAAGATGAAACAACTGAAAAAAAGACCGGGGAGGAACCGGTAATAGGATATTATGAAGATTCTTATATTGATGCAGATGAAGAGCTTTCTGAATTGGGCATTACCAGAGAAGAGCCCGATGAGCAAGTTGAAGTAGATACCGAACCGGGAGATGGGCCGACTGAAGAAAGAACGGCAGAGGAGGAACCTGACGTTTCCGATTCTACCACCGAGATCCCCGCCGGAGGCGGACCTCAAGCAGCGGAAGCATCCCGCCTTGCTGAAGAGTACTACACCTCGGCAGAGGAAGGATCAGACGTTTCTGGTTCCTCCACCGAGACCCCTGCCGGAGGTGAAACTCAAGCGACGGAAACCACAGAGGAAACCTCTAAAGCTGACGGAGAGGAAAAAGATACTGAAGAACCGTCGGGCAGACCGGTGTCTTCAGTCAATGATTTTGAAGGTGACGGTTTTTCCAGGGCTTATTCCGGACAGTGGGGTGAAGAAGTGGAAGAGGGTTCATCTGCTTCAGAAGAAACAGAAGTAGACACAGAAGCCGAAGCCGAACCGGCCATGGAAATTCCGGCCTCTTTTGAGATACAACAAGGCAGTAACTTATGGGATTCGGTAGCGGAGGAGTTGAAAGGTGAAAACGGTGAAGAACCAACTCAGGAGCAGATCCTTTTTGCAACGGCCAAGATCGCCGAAGAGCAGGGTATTGCCGTGCCGGAATGGGGGATAGAAGGTGATATGGACCAAACAGAAGTTCCGGCCGGTTATCAAGTAGAGCCGGGAGAGGAGACCCGAGAGGCGATAAACAAAGCTATGGAGGGCGACCTGCCTCCTTATGAAGAATGGCCGGGAACCACCGGCACTGCCTCTCCGGGAACCGGAGAAGCAGCCGAGGCCGAGCTCTCCTCTGATCAAGGAAGCGAGTCACCAATGCAGAGCTTCAATCAATCGGTAGAAGAAACAGCTGCCGAGTTGGGCGGAGAAGAGGGCGAAGTAGCCGGATCCGAACCCCAAGAAACCCCCTCCTCACAAGAAGGTGGTCCCGGATATGAAACAGGTGGAGTGGAAGGAGGGACCGAGTCCTCGGTTGATGAGACGCAAGAGCAGTTGCTAATAAATAACAGCAATAATGTGGCTTCTCATTTAGAAAGAGAGATCGGGGATTCCGACGCCATAACAGATGATATGAAATCTAACTTTGCTACTCAATACCAGAATGAGTTTGGAAGAATAGAGGGAACAGAAAGTAACTCCCTTCTTCAGGTTACTGACGGTCTTATTATTAAAAATGATCTAGAGGATTATTATGATTTTGTGAGAGAAAGAAGCGGGGATTCGTTCCCGACAGAAACCAGAGAGGAGTTTGTTGAAAAACTCAGGGAACCGCTTCAAGCTCTCAGGGGCGAAGGTGAAATGTCCGCAGAAGAAGCTGAAGAGATCTTGACGAACAGAATACTTGAGGATATACATCATACTCAGGCCTCAATATTGAATCCAACTGAAGAGGCTTCCGGCTATGAAATGGCAGGGGAAGAAGAACCCGGTACCCCGGCCGGAGAGACCTCTCAAGAAGGTGCCTCGGAACAATTGAGTGGTGAAGAGGAGCAGGTAGTTAATAATTTAGAAAGCAAGATCGAGGGTTCTGACCAAGTAACAGCTGAAATGAAACATAATTTTGTTAGTCAATATCAAGATATGTTCGGTTCTTTTTCAGGACTTGAAGGTGATTCTCTTGGTCAAGTTGTTTCACCTCTTATTGAACAATATGAGTTTCCTGAGGATTATTATAATTTTGTGGAACAAAGAACTCCTGACTCCTACCCTGTTGAAGGAAAAGAACAGTTTATAGAGGAGATGAGTAGATCTCTGGAAATCCTCAGGAATGGAGATAATATGCCACAGGAAGAAGTTGTTGCAGCCCGGGATCAGTTGGAAAACAGAATCTTTAATGATATATCTAACATTCAAGAAGGCGAAGCCGTGTCCGGAGTAAGTGAAGAATACTCGGGACCAATACCGAGGTCAACTGAAGAGGCGACCGGAGCCGAAGGGGCGGCAACAGAAGCTTCGCAAGAGGCGAGCGGTTCTCAGCTTAGAGAAACACTACCTGACGCCTTTTCGGATAATAATATAGAAGATTGGTCCTTTTTGGAAAACTCTGACACCTTGGAGCAGATGGATAAGGTAAAATTGAACGAATTGCTTGAATTAGAGAGAGAAAGTATGGTAGAGGCCTTAGATAACGGAAATTCCAATGAGGTTTTGGAGAGGTTGGGTATTGACCCTACAACGATGGGAGAAACCGAAGTCCAAGAGTTGAATATGTTTATGGTAGAGATCAAGGATACCTTGGAATTCAAAAAATCTCCCCCGGGAATAGATGCAGCAACATTTGAACGACCCGAGGGTCCGAATACTACTGTACTTGACTATTTAAAGTCCGTACAGAGTAAGTGGGGTGGAGGATGGTAATGGGTCCGGGGAAATAAATATGGATCTGAATGCAGCTTTGACGGTTTGCTAATTACTAAAATATTCAAATTAAATGCGATCTGGAAAATAATTTAAAAAGATAAAATAAAAAATATTAATTTGCTAATTGAATGTAATATGAACCAAGAACAAAATCCTTTTGATGAATTCATCAGCTCTCTGCTTGAAG
>CAYLYL010000066.1:0-4653 GCA_964388095.1 uncultured Candidatus Saccharibacteria bacterium
GTTCTTTATCGCTTAGATCATCTTAATAACTTGATGTTCTCAAAACCGTTGTTCTTATAGGCGGCAGTTTAATGATCATCGATCATCTAAGAGGTACCCAAAATGACCGGAATAATGATAGGTCGTTTGGCGGTTTGTTGCAGTAGGAATTTTCCTATCTGATCGCTAACTTCGGATTTGATCAAATCAAAATTGATCGGACGCATATCACGAGTGGTATCTTCTATGGTCTTTTTGATCAGCAGGCGTGTTTGCTGTAACAGATCTTGGGATTCTCTCAGGTAAATAAATCCGCGTGAGATAATATCAGGCGATTTTTTCAGTTTACCGGTTTTTAGGTCAATACTGGCAATGATAACGAACATCCCGTCTTCGGCCAGCAGTTTTCTGTCTTGCAATACCACATTTTGTACATCGCTGACCTGGGACCCTTCTACCGTCATATCTTCGGCCGGAACTTTTACCTGGCGGTCCACTATTTTCTGTCCCTGGTCGGCTATTTCGATTATGCTACCGTTGTCAGGTATTACAATATTGGAGCGGGGAGCTCCTAATGATTCGGCCAACTCGGCATGCATTTTGAGCATGAAGTGGTGACCGTGAACCGGCATAAAGAATTTATAGGGGATCTGCTTATGGATCCATTCCAGCTCTGCTCTTTTGCCGTGACCGGAGGCATGTACGTCTGAATCCAGGTAAGTGATAACTCGGGGGTCGTTGCGGTAGAGGTTGTCCTTTAATTTGTTGACCGCTCGTTCATTGCCGGGAATAACCGAGGAAGAGAGGATTATGGTGTCGGTTTTATCCAAACGAATGTGCTTATGGCTTTTATTGCTCATTCTCATAATGGCGGCAAATTCCTCTCCCTGTGCCCCGGTGGCAATGATCATGATCTGATTGGGCGGATAATCACTGGCCTCTTCTACCGGAATGACGTGTGACAAGTCGGTCAGTCCCAGCTGACGGACGATCTCCATATTGGTTTTCATACTGCGCCCTTCAAATACCACTTTTTTGTTATATTTGGCGGCGATCTCGATGAAGCTAATGATCCGATCTACCTGTGAAGCAAAGGTGGCAATAACCACTCTGCCGCTTAATTGGCTGACGATCCGGTCTACGTTCTCAACTACTTTATCCTCGGATAGGGACCATCCGGGTTTTTCTATCCCGGTGGAATCCATCATTAGAAGCAGAATATTACGGTCTTTAAATACGCTGTACTGCCGGATCTCTTCCTCGGTAGGTTTACCTTCGTCGTTATTTACTCGTACATCACCGGTGGCCACTATGTCGCCGTAAGGAGTTTCCAGGATAATACCGCTGGAATCCGGAATGGCGTGGGTTAGGCCGAAGAAATTCAAGCGCAAATTATCTGACAGTTTTATCGCTCCGTCACCTTCACTGATCATCTGAATATTCAGTTTAGGTAGATGAGGAAATTCCTGTTGTTTTTTCTGTATCAGATAGGCGCCGAACTCACGGGTGTAGATCGGAGGGTTGCCCAAATTTTTCATAATATAAGGTATGGAACCGATATGATCCAGGTGACCGTGAGTTATCACTAAAGCTCTGATCTTATTCCTGTTCTCTTCCAGATATTTGATGTTGGGAATAATGTAATCAATTCCCGGCGTATCTTCATCACCGAACTCTACTCCGGCGTCAATGATAACTATGTCATCACCGTATTCCACTACCGTCATGTTTTTTCCGATCTCTTCCACTCCGCCTAAAGGTATGATTCTGATGTTATCTCCAAGCGGCGGATAAGAGTTCGGCGACGAAGTTGAAGCGCTTTTGGTTCCGTTATTTCTTTTGCCGCCGGTTTTATTGGCTGCATTCCGAGAGCCGGAGTTTCGGCGTTTTTTGTTCGGAAAGCGGTTGTTTGAGGTGTTGTTTGGGTTGTTGCTTGCCGCTGAAGCGGAGTATGCTCTTTTCTTTTTGTAATTAGGTTTCTGTTTTGCTGTTGATCCGTTTGTTGATCTGTTTCTGTCTTTGTCCATAAATTATGTTAATTGTTAAATTATTAATTGATCTGATAATTTTATTATCTGCTACCGTGAACCGGTTGAATGTCAGCCCATTACAGGGATCGTTGTTATTGTCGAGGCGGTTCTTGGTACCAGTTAGTCCATACCGTTTCGGTGTTTAAATACCATTGATGAACTCCGGTAAACCTTTCCTCCGGTGCGGTTATTAACTGAAATTCCATATCTTTGATCTGTTTCGGGGTAAGGTATAAATACTCCGGACTGTAGAGGAACAGCGCCGGTTCATACTCGGAGATCTCTTGATGTAATCGGCGATAGAGTTCTTCTCGTTTTTCCGGTTCTGTTTCCGATCTAAGTTCTTCCAGCAGGTTATCTGCTTCGATGCTGGCGTATTGAGCGGCATTTAATCCGGGATCATTTTGTTCTGAGGAGTGCCAGAATGGATAGAGGTCAAAATTTCTTCCCAGACTATAGCCGTGCAATAAAGCGTCGTACTCTCGAGTCGGTATGATCTCTTGGTATAGCAGCGAGTCGGAACGGGTTCTGATCACAACCTCGGCTCCCAACGAGTTCCAGTTATCGGCTAGGATCCGGGCGGCGGTTCTCAGTTCAGCGATATCGGGCAAGGTTAGTTCAAAGCTCAATAGTTCATCATCGTTTTCATAAATTCCGTCCTCATTCAATTCCCATCCCTCGCTTTCCAAGGTTTCGGCGGCTATTTCCGGGCTACCTTTTATTTCGGTGGAAGTCGCGGTATGATCGGTTTCTTGTCGGTCGGCGGTTACCGGATCTCTTGGTACTTTGCTGTTGCGATGGAAGAGGTAGGTCTCCAGCTGTTGTGGTATCAGTGACTCTACTGCAGAACCATGACCATTCAAAACATCATCCACCAACTGATCTTTGTCGATTGCCTGCCGCAGCGCTTTTCTTACCTCCCGGTTGGCCAGTACTTCGTTGCGGTTTTGGTTGAAGAAAACGGCAAATACTCTTGGCATCAAGTAGGAGTGGACGTTGGTGTCGGCGGGTAAATCGTCGGCCAGGGTCGGGGTGGGGTTATAGAAAGTATCAACCTCTCCATGGTACAGGGCCTCCAATGCAAGCTGTTCTGAGGGGTAGAACTTGAATTTAAGCTCCTGCAGATAAGGGGCTCCCAAGGCATAATCATTGAAAGCTTCCAATCGGTAACTTTGATCTTCCTGATCAGACTCTTTGAGCCGGTACGGACCGGATCCTGTTGGTTGTTGATTATGTTCGGTCATATGCATTCCTTCCGGCCCCACTTCTTCCCAGATGTGTTTCGGCAGAATACCGATAGCGGCAGTGCTTAAAAAGTCGGGGTTAGACTCCGGCAAGATGAATTTGACGGTTCGGCGATCGATCACTTCTGTCTCAATGTTTTGCCACTGGTTCTTAACTCTGCTTATAGGGTTGGCGGCCAGTTCGGCAGTGAATTTAACGTCCTCTGCAGTTACAGGTACTCCGTCGTGAAAATTAAGGTTGTCGCGCAAAGTAAAAGTGAATTCACGATACTCTTCGTCGGCTTGGTAACTTTCAGCCAGTTCCGGCTGATAACCGCCTCGGGGGGAAGGTTTGACCAAACCGCCATAGATCAGAGAGGTTAGATCTTTATCCGACTGCTGTACTGCCAGCAGGGGATTGATAACACCCGGGATGTCCATGTGAGGGCCCTTTACTACCGCTTCGGTTAATTTTCCGCCCGGCCACGGTTTGGTTGCGGTCAGCTCGGCGTTGATCTCCGCCAAAAGTCCGCCGGCTGCTATCACCGCTGCAGCTAACAATATTATACTAAGTGTTTTTTCCAACAGAGAAAAACTGTTCCAAACTTTTTGCATATCAGTGTATTACTCATCGGTCATAGTGACGATGTCCTGTCTTTAAAATGTTATTGCGATCCAAATATTTTTCTTAATACTGCAACTTAAAGATAAAAGCGACATATATTATCCGGTTTTGTCCGGCTTTATCTGCTTAATATGATCTGAACTTTTCTACCTGGCCTGGGATAAATCCCGAGTGGTAGTTAAGGGTATTCAAAATTTACCTGATCGGTTTTGTGATACTGTCTCGCTGCTTGAAAACTATCTTACTAAATAGTATCAAATTCAATTGGTGGCGGATAGGGTTTTAGCTTAGAGGCAGGATAACCTCTATTAAAGCCGAGATAACAAACAAGAAAGCCAAAACAATAGTGGCCTGAAACAGGGTTCGTTCAAAACCGCGCTTGGTATTAACACCCGGACCGCCGCTGTCTCCTCCTCCGAAAACACTTCCCAAGCCGGCATCTGATCTTTGCATCAAAATTGCCGCTATTAGAAGCACAGCGAATGTTACTTGGATGTAAGGTAGTATGGGTTCTATCCATTCCATGACCGGATTATAGCATTATTTTTACTTTACGCAAGTGGATTTGCCTTTTTGCACTCCGGTTGAAGTTGTTTAAACGGTGTATTTTTCTAGATTGGAGTTGTTTATAAGTAAATCCGAACCAAAGCTAAGGATGTCAAACAGATAAATTATAGTCATTTACAGCACCGGGAATAAGTGATAAATTAATAGATACCTTCGTCGTCCAATTGTTTCAAAGGATAGAACGAGGGCCGATCTCAAGCCCTTAATGCAGGCCGCGCCCCTCACTTGC
>CAYLYL010000067.1:0-4505 GCA_964388095.1 uncultured Candidatus Saccharibacteria bacterium
TTGATAGCTATTAATTGAGAGGGGTCGGAGGTGATTATTTGATCCTCGGTATAAGAGGCAATTACCTTGATGGCAACATGTTTAAGGCCGGCAAAGAACAACCCTTCCCCCACGTTGGATTCCAAAAGCAGATATTTTTCCTCCTCGGTCAAATTAAATACCTCTTGCAGACGATCAATGGTGGTGGGTGATTGCTTCATTAAAAACTGAATAGAGGAGTTGGTAATGATCGGGGTACCGTAGGGAGAGTTAAGGAAGTCCCCTACGTCTTGGGTGATAGTGGCAATGCCGAGATAATACTTCCGGCCTCTTTTTGCCATACTAAGCAAGAACGAGGCGGTATCTTCTGATCTCATCATCCACCAGGCCTCGTCAATTACCAACAAGCGTTTCTGCAGACGCCGCCGCACAGCGCCCCAGATGTGGTTGGTAATGATGTACATTGCTATCGGTTTCAACTCATCTTCCATATCTCGCAAAGAAAAGACCACCAGTTTTTGATTAATGTCCACATTGCTGGGGCGGTTGATGAAACCGGCCCAAGTTCCTTGGGTGTATTTACTGATCCGCTGAGCCAAAGAGTCGCCGCCATCCATTCCTTTCAGAACCATCTCGAAATCAGAGAGCAGGGGCGATTCTATCTCGGCTTCCGGGTCGGTGTCCTCGGTAATGTCCTTAAGAGCATAAGTTTCGGTCAGTGCTCGGTCAACTATGGCGTCCTCTTCCGGGGTTAGGCCGTCCATCATCAATCTGATCAATCCTACCAAATAAACGATATGAGAACGAAGAACATCAGCGAAAGATTCATCTTCTCCCGGCGGGGGCAGGTCGAAAGGGTTAATGTCATGTTCTGAGGTTAAAGAGATATTGAAATATCGGCCGCCTACCGCCTCGGCCAAATACTCATATTCCCTTTCCGGGTCTATGATAATGACTTCGGTATCAAACATTAAACTGCGCAAGACCTCCAGTTTAGTGTTGTAACTTTTTCCCGCCCCCGAGACGGCAAAGGTGATGGAGTTGTAGTTAGGTAATGAGAAGCGGTCAAATAGCACCAAACTGGAATTGTGACGGTTAACGCCGTACATAATTCCATCGTTACTGGTCAGATCGAAAGAGATAAATGGAAAGAAGCTGGAAAGCGGCGAAGAGTTGAGTTTGGAATGAACCATTAAGTTGTCGCTATTGATCGGGGTAATGCTTTTCAGTCCGTCTCCTTGCTGGAAGAGGGCCGGTTTGATATATACCAAACGGGATTCCATTATTGATTTTAACTCGGATTCCACTTTGTTTAGCTCCTCCAGGTCATCTCCGTAGATGGCAATATAGAAACCGACATTAAACAGCTTTTCTTGAGCTTGCTGCAGATCATCGCGGAGAGATTCCAGATCCTGAAAAGCGGTTTCCAGCTGAGGGTCGCGCACCATGCCCTTTTCTTCCTGTTCACTGATCTGGCTCTGTACCTCGGCCACTTTTTTCTGGAACTGTTTAAGTACTTTCTGGGTCTCTATGGGGTGGATGAAGAGGGATACATCATACATTTTGTCCAGATTAATGACCGGAGATATCCAGCCCTCGTTGAGATAACGGGGATAAGAAACGGTGAAGTAAGTACGCATCACTTTGGTGCCCAGATCCAGTTCTTTAGAGGAAACCCTCAAAGCCGCCGGCGCCAAGCGGTCCTTAATACTCTTCTCTTGGTGAGAAGTTTGTTCTGTGGTTCCCAGTAATTTATTTAAAAATTCCGGCATAATTTATCACAATGATTCAAGATTAATATGTTCATACTCTCCCGGATTGTAAAAGGAGTGATAAAGCTCTTCCAGTTCTTTATCGCCCAATCTTTTGGTTCGTAGGCCGGTGCGGGATAAACTTTGTTCCACTACCCCCACTCTTTGTTCCACCTGCATTTTACGTTGTTCAAAAGATCGATCCTCTTTCTCTTGCTGGTCTTGTTGCTGTCCGCTGCCCGGCAATAATCCACCCAAAAAACCGGAAGACCCACTTCCTTGGAAGGCGGTGTAGTAAGGAATTATCAAGAAAAATGATTTAGTCATAATATTGACATTGTCGGTAAATTCTTTAATGAACTCAATATATTCTTTGGTCTGGATCTTTAACAGCTCATTATCCTGATTTTCTTGCTGTTCACGCAGTTTATCAAGATAGGGTTCGATATCCAACCTGCGGGACTGAACGTATATCTGTAACGGAAAATCCAAAGTGTTAAAGAAGTTCTGGAACTGATAAAGCGCCGCCTCCCGCTCCTCTTTTGATTTCAGGGAAAAGTTTACCGAATTGGTCATTATCACCGCTCGAAGTGAGTTATCATCCAAAATAACAACCTGATCACGGATATCCTTAATAGGAACGAATTTTTGGGTGGCGTTTTTTCCGGTTGTGTTCATATCAGTTCATTTTAACCCGTACCGGTTGCTTTGTCACTGTTGTTTTCATCCAACGGAGTTGTTTGGGTTTTAATTTGATCATCATCACCCACTTCTTCGTTCTCGGTCTCCAACTCCCAACTTAAGGACTTCAAGTTGCTTTTTTGTTCCGCCGGTGTTTCCGAGGTGATGGTAACAAGTTCCGGCATATCTTCGTCGGCGGTTTTTTTCCAAACAAAAAGCTTGGGCTGAATAAAGAACTTTACCGCTGCTTCCAAAGTTATAATAAAAGGGCGGCTATTTACCTGCCAAAAAGCTAAAGCCGCCGCCAAGGTTCCGATAGGCAGGGCGACCAACAGAAAAAGGAAACCGGGCAGATAGAGGTAAGCAACCACAATAACTCCTCCTCCTCCCGCTATATAAACGAACTGTTTAAAACTGAGCGGTCCGAAGATCTTGTCTTCAAAATCTATAAATTGAGGAACTTGAAACTGCATAATTATATAAGTAAAAGCACAAAGCACAGGATCGTATTACGGAGTTGATATTAGGTATTATGGGCGAAATCCAAGAATGTATCAAGGGATTTGTATTGGGTATTTTAGGCGAAAGCACAAAACACAATACTCAAGATCCAAGTAAAACACAAAACACAAGGCGTAAATAAAATATAATCTATTAGCCAGTGGTGTTTTTCAGAGTTTCACGATCGGTTGACGCCGCTGTTTCGGGCTGCTCTATTCCCTTAAGAATATCTTCCCGGCTGGGTGTTTTGCGTTGACCCGTTTCTTCTTTTTTCTTTATCTTATCCCGCAGACTCCGCGGAGAGTTCTTTTGGGAGCCGGGAGTGCTTGGGGAATCGTTTTGTTCCCTCTCGGCGGCTATTTTTTCTTGCAGACTTTGTGGCTCTGATGGCTTTTTATCCTGTTTATCCGGGGAAGGTTTTTCTTCTGACGATCTGTCGGTGTCACTCAGGGTTTTTTGTCGGGCAGGTTCTTGGGTTTCGGGTGCAAAGATGATCTCTTCCGGCAGAAAAAGATCCTCGGACATAATATCCGGCTCCGGATCGGGTTCCGGGGTAAATATTATCTCTTCTTCGCTACTGATATCAGCGGCGAGGGCAGGAGTTTTTTCGTTCTTTTCTTTATTTTCTTTGCCGGTTTCTTTTTCTATACCGGAGCGGTTGTTATTAATCGAGTCTCTCACTGGACCCTGCTTCGATGATGTTTCCGGTACGAAGGTTACCTCTTCTTCCTCACCCCCTTCTGTTTGCCGGTGGTCTAGTTGTCCGCTTTCTTTTTCGGAAGACACACCCTCCTTCTTTAGGGGCTCGGGTTGATCTTCTTTTTCGTCTTGCGAGATACCGTCTTTGTCCGGTTTTTGTGCCGGATGACCTTCCTCTTTTTCTTTACTTGTTGGTGCAGGCGGCGGTTCGTTTTTTTCTTGAGTAGCTTCGGACCCACTTTCTTTTTGGGGAGATGTTTCTTCCGGGTCACTTTTTGTTGTTGGCTGACCAGGGGCTTGTTCTGATTTTCCTTCCCTTTCTTCTTGAGGTGTTTTTTCGATTTCTGTGGGAGATGTTTTTTCTTGAGAAGGAGCGCCGGGCGGCTCGGGCGGGGTGTCTGCCATCACCTGTTTTTCTTTAGGCGACGGTTTTTGCTCGGGATCTGTTTCTTCGCCTAATCGGTCTATTGTTATATCGGAAGCGGTTGTTTTATGGTCTTCTCTTGTTGAGGATCGGGGCGGAGCGGGAGGCGGCTCGTGCGGGGTGTCTCCAGTAATCTCTTTTTTCTCTGGTCCAAATTCGGCTGTTTCTTTTTGCTGCTTGGTTTGTTCTTGCTGTTTGGGCGAAGGTGCTTGCTCGGAAACCCCTTCTTCATTTTCGGAGCTCCCTACCTTTTCTTCTTCCAAAGAAGCAAAAGGGTCGGCTCTTTCTTCCGGTGTGGCTTCGGGCAGTTTGGCCACCTTTTTTTTACCGAGCATCAATTGTTGCTTCTCGGCTGTTTCACGGGCTTGGTCAAGGGCTTCCTGATGGGGCTCAAAAACCACGTCGTTCAAATAATTGGCAAACTGCTCGGCCACACTCTCCGGCATCTCCGGCAGGCGTCTCTTTAGAGC
>CAYLYL010000068.1:0-4394 GCA_964388095.1 uncultured Candidatus Saccharibacteria bacterium
AAGGGCGGCGGATTTACAGTCCGCTGCAATTGACCGCTCTGCCACCGACGCATCACACTGCCGGCATTATAACCAACAGTGTTTTATGATGCAAGGCAAAATTATTGAGTCACCGCCTCCTTTTCTTGCTCCTCTTTCTTCATCAAACTACCTTTGCGTCCTTTTTTGATATCAAAGGTCAACTCCTTATCTTTCACTCCCACCGAAACACTACCGCCGCGCACCACTCCCTGACTTATCATTTGCTGAGCAATGGGGGTCATTATCTTGCTCTGAATTATTCTCTTGATGGGCCGAGCTCCGTACTGCGGATTATAACCTTCCTGCGCCAGATAAGTAATGACCTGAGGAGAAATTATCAGTTTGATCTCTTTTTGAGCCAACCGTTCTTTCACCGCCTCTACCTGGATCTTGACGATCTCGCGAACCGCCTTGCGGCTTAGGATATCGAATAACACTACATCATCTAATCGGTTCAGGAATTCGGGGCGGAAATTTTCCCGCAAGCTCTCCATAACCTTTTCTTTTACATCCTGATAATCATCTTGCTGGCCTTCGCCGAAACCGATCTTCTGCATTTTATCAATGTACTGAGCACCGACATTGGAGGTCATAATGATAATAGTATTGGTGAAGTTAACAGTGCGACCCTTGGCATCGGTCAAACGTCCGTTGTCCAGCACCTGCAGCAAGATGTTAAAGACCTCGGGATGTGCTTTCTCTATCTCGTCCAACAGGACCACCGAATAGGGTCGATGCCTGATGGTCTCGGTAAAACCTCCGCCTTCTTCATGTCCCACATACCCCGGCGGCGAACCGATCAGTTTAGACACTGAGTGTTTCTCCATATACTCCGACATATCGACCCGAATAAGCGCCTTTTCGTCATCGAACATAAAACGGGCCAGTGCTTTGGTCAGCTCGGTCTTGCCTACTCCGGTGGGTCCCAGAAATACGAACGAACCGATGGGGCGGTTAGGGTCGGCAATGCCCACTCGGGAACGTTTAACGGTGTCGGATATCTTCTGTACCGCCTCATCCTGGCCGATGACCTGCTTCTTTAGTTCGCCTTCCATGCGGCTTAATTTGTTGGCCTCCTCTTCCAGCATCCGTGATACCGGAATTCCGGTCCAGCGGGAAACCACATCGGCAATATCCTGTTCGGTGATCTCTTCCTTTAGTATCCGGCGCGAGCGTTGCAGTTTTTTTAGATGTTTGGTTTTGCTTTCCAACTCTTTGTTAAGTTCCGGTATCCTTCCGTAGCGGATCTCGGCCGCTCGACTAAGATCCAGCTGTAACTCCGCCGCTTCGGCCTCATTGCGAAGCTCTTCCAACTCCTTCTTTATCTCTTTAATGCGAGTCACGGTTTCTTTTTCATTCCTCCACTTCAATTCCAGCTCGGAGGTCTGTTCTTTCAGGTCGGCGATCTCTTTATCTATCTCTTTGATCCTTTTAGCCGCTTTGCTACCGGAGGAAGTGTTCTCGTTTTTTAATGCCTCTTTTTCCACCTCCAGCTTGGTTATCCGGGAATGGGTCCCTTCCAACTCTTCCGGCATATTCTCCAGCGCTATCTTTAAAAAGGAAGCTGATTCGTCTATCAGATCCACCGCCTTATCCGGCAGGAAACGGTCGGTTATGTAACGACTGGAAAGATTAACAGAGGCCACTATGGCGTCATCGGTGATCCGTACTCCGTGGTACAACTCGTACTTCTCTTTCAATCCGCGCATAATGGTAATAGCATCGTCTATAAAGGGTTCTGTAACATAGACCGGCTGAAAGCGTCTGGTGAGAGCCGGATCCTTCTCAATATGTCGTTGGTATTCTTTTAAGGTGGTAGCACCGATAGCGCGCATATCACCGCGAGCCAACGGCGGCTTCAACATATTAGAAGCATCCACCGACCCTTCGGCCGCTCCGGCGCCGACCAGAGTATGGATCTCGTCAATGAACATTATCACCTTGCCTTCCGACTTCTCGATCTCTTTCAAAATGTTCTTAAAACGTTCTTCAAATTCACCGCGGTATTTGGTTCCGGCTATCAACTGCCCCAGATCCAGAGAAACGATCTCCTTTTCTTTCAGGGACTCCGGCACATTGCCGCAAGCTATCCGGGAAGCCAATCCTTCGGCTATAGCGGTCTTTCCTACCCCCGCCTCACCTATCAAAATTGGATTATTTTTGGTCCGGCGGGAAAGTATCTGAATGATGCGGGAGATCTCATAATCCCGACCAATGACCGGGTCCAGTTTGTTCTCCTGAGCCAGTTTGGTCAGATTCCTGGTATATTTGGCCAGCGAACGATATTTCTTGGGTTTTTGTCCTTCCACGACACTTTCCTGTCGCAACTGACGAATCACGCTCATCGACTTTTGAGTATCAACCTTGAAACGGTTCAGTACTTCTTTGGCGGAATTGGAGTTCTCGGCCACCGCCAAAAAGAGGTGCTCGGTGGAAATGTATTCATCCTCCAGCTCGGCAGCATAATGACCGGAACGCTCGATCGACTGGGCCAGTTCAGGAGTTAGGTATATTTGATAGGAAGGAGAAAGGGTGGAATTGGTCTCGGGAGTGTCCATCATCTCCATCAGAGCGTCAGTAAGAGCAATACTGTCCACCTCCAGGCGGTCCAGGATAGAGGCGACCATGCTTTCCTCCTGCAACATTAAAGCTGTCAGCAAATGCAGAGGGTTTACATGATTCTGCCCCCGCTCAATTGCCAGTTCATGAGCTTTCTTTATAGCCTCTTTGGCTTTGGTAGTATATCTTTCAAAAGGTGGCATATATGATCTATATTGAATTAAATTTTGATAATCGGTTAATTTCTACTTATTTGTTACCTACGTTACTTATAATTTACAACACAACCTTTGGTTAAGTCAACTAGCATATCAATAAAACCGGGTTCTGTATTACGGGGTATGTATTATGAGGAAGAAAACACAAAGCACAAGGTACAAGTGATAAAGAAAACACAAAGCACAAGTAATAAATTCCAATAAAGCACAATATCCAAAGCACAAAAAAAGCACAAAGCACAGGATCGTATTACGGGCGAAAGCACACCGAGCCGAGCCCCTCTAGAGGGGCTCGGCTCGGTTTCGGGAAAAGCACAAAGCACAGGATCGTATTACGGGCGAAAGCACATTCCGCCCTTCACGAAGGGCGGAATTGCTTGCCCAAGGGATGGAAGTTAATTTAATTCGGGATAAATTTAGTGCGGGATGAATTTTATTGATCGTTACCTTCTTCCTCTTCCTTATCTTCTTCGCTCTCTTTTTCCTTGTTTTCGGAATCCTCTTGTTCCCGGTGCTCATCATTCGAAGGATCCTGTTGGGAGTCATCTTGCCTGCTCTCTTCAAGAGCTTCTTCCCACCCGTCGCCCGGACGATCAATGTAGAGATAGTATTCCCCTTTCGGTTCCATTATACCCAATATCTCGCCGTTTAAACCGACCAGCAGACTGCCGGGCTGGGGATCCGGCGGATAAACGTCAACCTCAACGGTTTTCCGGCCATTCTTTTCACTGACTCGAGTTATCCGGGTCGATATTAAGTAATCATCTTCTCGTCCTCCCAAATGAACCGCCGTATCTCCCGCTTTCGGATAACCGAATGATAAAACATCCAAAGAATCAAACGACGGTTTCGAACCCTCGGCAAATTCCAATATTGCCAACCCGGAACCGGAAGAAGTAGCCGATACTGTATGATCACCCGCTTGATCATCTGCTGCTGACGCAGGTCTTATCATCAACTGTTGCGGATCTTCCGGTATCACGGTCAGTACTTTCTCCTGTTGCGGGTCATAAATACCCCGACTCCAAAAATCCGCCGTTTCACCTTGCCCAGACTCCACATCTTCCGGCTGGTCTTCGTCAGGGGTTATTGTTCGGTTGTATACTTTTACCAAGTGATCGGCAAACTCTTCTCGCAGCTCTGTTATAACCTCATCCCGTTCGGCCACCACCACCCTCTCTACCACCTCCGGTTCCGGCACCGGCTCTTTATCCTTTTCTTTGGGAGCCGGACGAACTTCACGCACCACCTGATTGATGGTCCTGGTTACCGGTTGCGGCCCCTGTTCCAAAAGCGCCACCGTCATAACACCGGCGGTTATCGAAACCACAAAACTTACCAGTATTACCAAAAGTACCAAACGGCTGTTAGTTAGATCCTCCATGAGCTTAACTTTCAGTTTAAGCGATTACTTTATCATTAGCAACCGAAACTTTTACCCTGGGTGCTTTTTTCACCTTTTTCAACTTCCTTGTCGGGACAAGTAAAAAAGGCTTTTAATGTGTCGATCTACCCCAAAACCTTTTTAATTATCTCCAGCGCCTTTTCAATATCTTGCTCACCGGTGGATCGACCCGGCGAGATACGCAGTGAAGA
>CAYLYL010000069.1:0-4335 GCA_964388095.1 uncultured Candidatus Saccharibacteria bacterium
ACCGTTCTGTGGAAGTTAAACGTCCACAGAGTTGGCGGTTTCATAAAAGAAGAAGCGGATCTCTGCTTTGGTAAGTCCTGCTTATTTATTCAGGGTCTATTAGCAAGGATGTCGGTACTATTCTTATGGTCTATGATCAGACTCTCTAAAATTCAGTGTGGTAAATTTTCTCCCAAAAACAAGTACGGTGCCAGCACTAATGTTAACTCCATAATTTTCCAAGTTTTGAAAACCGCAGGAAACTCTCTCGACTGCTTTTATCTTGTTGTTTGACATCGGCGGGTAAACTTGCTAATATAGCCCCACTCCGAACCCTTTTGGAGCGGATATTTTTTAATGTCTAACGGTTATTCCGAAAGACCAATGATCAATTGGATAGGTAAGTAAAATTATGACCAGATCACTAAAAAAAGGCCCCTATGTTGATGACAGGGTGCTCAAGAAAATAAAAGGCAAAACCCCCAAAGAGGCCGGGGTAATAAAGACCTGGGCCCGGGCCAGTCAGATCAGTCCGGAAATGGTAGGTTTTACTTTCGGGGTACATAACGGCAGACATCACATCGAAGTTTTCATAACCGAGGATATGGTGGGGCATCGACTGGGAGAATTCGCTCCCACCCGCAAGTTCCATCGTCACGGTGGTAAAATGCAGAAAGAACTGGATCAGAAAAAGAAACAGCAGGAGATCGAAGCCGCCAAAGCGGCGCGAGCTCAGCAAAAGTAGTTTGCTTATCCGGTGTAAATAAGACCATATGTCCAAAGCATTACTAAAAAATTATCGGCAGTCGCCCCGCAAGGTCCGTTTAGTAGCGGATATGGTGCGAGGTATGCCGGTAGAAGAGGCGCTGCAGCGACTGGAGTTCACTCCCAAACGAGCCGCCCGAGAGATGGCCAAGGTTATCCGTTCGGCGCAGGCTAACGCCCGTCAACACGGGGTGGCGGGTGACAATATGACGGTAGCGGAAGTAAGAGTGGACGAAGGGCCGACGCTGTTTCGAATCCGCCCGCGAGCCCAGGGCCGAGCTTTTCGGATCAGGAAACGTACCAGCCACATATTTGTTAATTTAAAAGATGCCCATGAGTCGGTGTCGGAAGCGCAAACCGGATCCGGTGCCGCTTCTTCGAGTAAATAAAAAACTTAAATCATTTAATAAACATGACCCATGTAGTTCATCCATATTCATATCGTTTAGGAGTAACCAAGGATTGGCGTTCCCGTTGGTTCGGCGGACGCGAGGCCTATCGCAAGTATCTAAAGGGCGATATGTACATCCGAAATTTTCTGCGGAAAGAACTGCGGGGTTATTTTGTAAGCAATATTGAGATCGAACGGGGAGAGAAAACTCTGCGGGTGATCATTGAAACTTCTCGTCCCGGAATGATAATCGGTCGCAGCGGCGAGGGTTCTACTCGGCTAAAGAAGAAACTGGAGCGTTTGTTAAAGAAGAACGGACTTTCGGGTTCGGAAGAACTGCGTCTTGATATCAGAGAGGTTAAATCGCCTGAATCCGATGCCGCTATCGTGGCCCAAATGGTAGGCGAGGGTCTGGAGAAAAGGATGCCGTTTCGGCGAGTAGCCAAACAGATGATAGAGAAAGTAATGGCCAACCGGGATGTCAAAGGAGTTAAGTTGGTGCTTTCCGGACGATTGGCCGGTGCCGATATGGCTCGCAAAGAAAAGATGAAACAGGGGCAGATCCCTTTGCAGACCTTGCGTGCCAATATTGATTATGATCGACATATGGCCCGTTTGCCTTACGGCAGCATCGGTGTTCAGGTTTGGATCTATAAAGGCGAAGTGTTCACTGATGAGGTCAATAAGGAGAGTTAATAAAGGCTCAAGAATTGAAAGTTTTTCAATAAAAAATCATGCTGTTTCCTAAAAAGATAAAATTTCGAAAACGTCAGACCAAGAGAAGAAATCCGAACAAGAAAACGGTTGCTACCCGAGGTGTTAAGATCTCGTTCGGGTCTCATGCCTTAAAAGCGGTAACTTCCGGCCGGATAACCTCTAATCAGATCGAATCCGCTCGGCGAGTGATCAACCGCTCTACCGGAAAAACCGGCAAGATATGGATCAGGATCTTTCCGGACCTTCCTTTTACCAAGAAACCGCCGGAAGTCAAGATGGGTAAGGGTAAAGGTGATCCGGAAGGATTTTTCACTCCGGTTGAACCGGGTCGGATCTTATTCGAGGTTGATGGAGTAAGCGAACAGAAAGCCAAGGAGGCGATGCGTAAAGCCAGTTGCAAATTGCCGGTTAAGACCAAAATGGTGAGCCGTTCTTAGTTGGGGCGACTTGAAATTACTTTAAAATTTTGGTATAAACGCCTTGTTAATATTTATTATGAAAGCTCAAGAACTAAAAGACAAGAAAGATAAAGAACTGTGTGATCTGTTGCGGGAGAAACGGAAGGCGTTAAGAGAGTACCGTTTCAGCGCCGCCGGAAGTCGCAGCAGTGATGTTAATAGCGGCAAGAAACTGCGTCGCGAAGTCGCTCAAGTGTTGACGGAGTTGAATAGTAGAAATAAACATAATCAATAGCTAATATGAAAACCTCAGCCGAAAAAGGAGTAAAAAAGAAGCGTTTCAGAGGAGTAGTGACCTCGGTGGCGATGACCGATACTGCAGTAGTGCAAGTGGATCAGTATTACAAGCACCCTCGTTACGGTAAATATGTTCGGACCAATAAAAAATTAAAGGCCCATGACCCCGGTAACACCAAACAAGTGGGTGAGTTGGTAGAGATAGAAGAGACCCGACCGCTGTCCAAAAGTAAAAAATTCCGAGTACTCTAAGCAACGCAAGGCCGGCGGGAATTAAAGAGAGAGATAATTTTTAAATAACTATGATACAGCCTCAGACATTAGTAAAAATTGCCGACAATACCGGTGGCCGTATCGGGCGGGTGTTCAAGGTGTTGGGCGGATCGAAGAGAAGGTATGCCCGGATCGGTGATGTGGTGGTGCTTTCGGTACAGAAGGCCGACCCCCGAAAAACCGTAAAAAAGAAAGATGTTCTTCATGCGGTGATAGTTCGGCAGCGACAGGCCTTTAAGCGCCGGGACGGTTCTTATATCAGATTTGATGAAAATGCCGCGGTAATAATCCAGAAGAACGGCAAGGACCCGATCGGAGGCAGGATCTTCGGACCGATACCCAGAGATCTGGCGGAGCGGGGTTATCAGAAGATAGTGTCACAAGCAGCCGAGGTTATTTAGTTTCATTATATCGGACAGTCAAGATAAACAAGAGGTCAAAGATATTAAAAATTTTCAATAGTCAGCGATAAGGTATGAAATTAAAAAAAGGAGACAATGTAATAGTGGTCGCCGGCAAGGACAAAGGAACCCAAGGCCGCATAGATAAAGTTCTGCCGAAGACCGAGCAGGTAGTGGTGGAGGGAGTTAATGTTCAGAAAAGGCACCGCCGGTCTCGAGGGTCGCGCGAGCAAGGTCAAATAGTGGAGCGGGCCGCCCCGATACATGTCTCTAATGTAATGATGGTGGACCCCAAACAAAATAAACCAACCCGAATCGGAGTGCGGACCGACGAGAAAACCGGAAGAAAAGTTCGTGTGGCTAAATTAAGCGGAACCGATCTAAAATAATCATATGACTACCAGTGAAAAAACACCAAATCAAGTAACAGCAGCTTTGCAAGAAAAGTACGGTTATTCCAATATTATGGAAGTGCCGAAGCTGGAAAAAATAGTATTGAATGTCGGAGTGGGATCCGTTTCGGACCCCGCCAAGATATCGGTGATCGAGGATCGATTGGCCAAGATAACCGGTCAAAAACCGGCGCCGCGCGGAGCTCGTAAGTCGATAGCGTCCTTTAAAGTGCGCGAAGGCGACGTTATCGGCTACCAAGTAACTTTGCGTGGTTCCCGAATGTATGATTTTCTAAATAAACTTATCAAAGTTGCTCTTCCGCGCTCCAAGGACTTTCAGGGGTTGCCGGAACGTTCTTTTGACCGAGTGGGCAACTATACTTTGGGAATAAGCGACCACACCATTTTCCCGGAAACCTCGGACGAGGAGCTCAAGAACGTATTCGGGATATCGGCAACTTTGGTGACCAGCGCCGGTTCTCCGGAAGAAGCCGATCGTCTGTTGCGCGAGCTGGGGATGCCTTTTGCCTCCTCCTCCTAAATTACTGATCTAGAAGGCGGTATCGCTTGTGGTTAGTCATTCCTAACCGAAGACTAAACCGCAACTGACTAATATCTATGAACAATAATAGAGGTCCGGCTTGTCGTCGGGACCTTTTTTTGTTTGCTATTGCGAAAAACAAACATCTTTCTACCAAAAATAGGGACCGTTTAAATAATTG
>CAYLYL010000070.1:0-4289 GCA_964388095.1 uncultured Candidatus Saccharibacteria bacterium
CGCTAAACATAGGGATATTTTAGCATATTTAGGCCCCGAAAAGTTTCTTTAGCCCTAAAATTGTTATTCATATAAGTTACTTTTTACAACACAAAGGGGCTAAATTAATTTAGCGCGGTACTAGTTGATGTTTTGTTGGTGTTTTATTTGTTGCGTAGAGCAAGGATTCAATGTTTAAGCCATCATAAATGAGCCGAGTCCAAAAGCTCCTCGCATGCAGGACATGTGAGGGGCGAGAAGCAAATATAGGTCTAATACCAAACGGTCTTTGCTGAAGGGGCAACCTTAACTTGTTTACTCTACCGCTGTTTCATCAGAGTGAATTGTTCGCGATGCCAGATGATAAGAGAGATAACCGGCGCCGATCAGCATAAAACCGGCTATTATCAAAGCAAACGGCCAGCCGAGGGTGTCGGCAAAATGACGGAAAGAGATGACGAAAATATAGATAGCCAGTAATAATCCGCCGGTTATAATGACACTTTTTCTTTCGATCCAAGTACCGAAAGCTATAAAGGCCCCCAAGGCCACCAGAGCTATCACATCCCAGAAACCGGTATAGTATTCTGCCAGGAACATTAAAGGAGCAACTAATCCCACTCCGCCTATAAAGTATAACAGGGCGGTAAATCTCGGAAACCGCCCCTCTTTTTCCGATAGCTTATAAGATATTATGATATAACCGATACTGATAAGGGATGTCAGTATCATTGTGATGGCCTCCGGATGTTGCATATAGGTATTGAGCAATTTCTGGACAAACTCCAAATACAAGGCGGTGTAAAAGAACCAGGTGGTTGCCAATATCATCACCAAGAGATGAGGTAGGTAAGAATTCTTTTTGACCACTCCTATGATGATCAAAACTAAAAACAACAAAGACAGTGGAACTCCGAAGATATTGAAGATCACACCCGGACCCAGCCCTATGCCCGAGATGATATAACCGATCATTATTAAGCCGCCGGTTACTGTTATAGAAGGGGACCGGAGTCGGAAACTTGCCCGACTTAAAGCGGTCACAGCGGTTAAACCGACCAGGTTCCAGCCCAGGGTTTGGTATATTTCCCCCAGAATAAAGAACGGTACAGACAGGAAAAAGGTACTGAAAATAAAGAGCACATTACTGAGCCAGTGATGTTTCTCTTTCCAGTATCGAGCCAAAAGAAAGTAGCTGCCGCCGATCAGGATGGTCAAATAAGCATAGATACTTTCCGGTTGTTCCATCAAGGCGCTACCGGTTCGGTATAAGCTGTCCAGTGAAAGGAAAGAGTAGAGCGCCCAGGTGGTAAAAGCTGTAAAAAACAGTAGGTATACCGCTGAATTCCGGATCAAATTCAAAGTCCCGGCCATTGCAAGAAGCAAAATCGACATGGTCAAATTTATGGCAGATACCGCCGGTGAATCAAATAGTTCTACCATCAGAACCCAGGTTCCTGTTGCGGTAAGCAGAAAGGAGACTACCGCCAAGGCTGCTCTCAGGGTATAGGGACTTTTGTTGCTTGTCTCCAGGATGACGATCGAGAAATACACCGCTAATCCCAGTCCGAAGGTTACCATTATACGCATCACACTTCCCAGTTCTTGCCAAAACTGGGCGATCAAAAGAGTTACCCCTGCCAGAATTATTACAGCCCCAAATGAATAAGCTACCGCCGATATTACTTTTCGTTGAGCGAGGCGATTTCGGCCGCTTTGCTTTGGTGTTTCTGTCGATTTCTCGTCTTTTTCTCTTGTTTGCAGCGAGGTATCTGCCTGTAAGGCATTCAGAACTTCTTCTGAGGTGAATTCATCTTTTCGTTGTCGTATAATAGCCAGGATCTCTTCTTTGCTCGGTTGATCGTGGGTTGATCCGGAGTCGTGATATTCCATAAAATGAATTTAAATTATTAATGGTTTTCTTCCAATACCCAGCCGATGAACGGTAGCGGAGGTTCAAGATGGCGATATCTATAAGGTGAAAACGATGGTTGATAACGGTCGATGTCCAACTCCCTGCTTCTACTTCCTTGGGTAATGTAATAACCCTCCACCCGAGGGGCGCCGAACATATCTCCAAAGGGCGTTCTTTCCGGTCGTCGATAGGTGATGGTGTATCCATCCGGGCAAGAGAGTTGCGATTGCGGGGACAGTTTCAGTTCGCGAGCCGCTTCAAGTGACAGTTCTTCGGTTTCATCTTCTTTAACGTTGTCTCCCAACTGGTAACGATATATTTTCAATTCATTCTCCACCTCTTCTATGAAAAACTCCAGTTCCGGCTCTTCTTCTCTAAAGCTCCGTTCCCTTTTTTCTCGAGCTAACTTTTCCACCTGCTGATCGTCTTTGAAGATGATTCCTTCTCTGTTTACCTTAAAAACATCTTTATGAGAAGCGAACAAGAAATCATACTGCGGATCGGCTTTTAAATGAGGCAGGTTCAGGAAAACGATTACCCCCAAAATGAAGATCAAGGGAATCGCCAAAGCAATAACTTCCGGCAGGTGTTCTTTTATTTTATTCATATCTTAAATAGTAATACCAAACCATATCAAGGTCAACCTTGAAAACCGCACCCGAAGTGTTTGGCTTGTTCGGCTTGAATTGGAGAGTGGATCGATTTTATGCTACACTGGTCCCGCACTAAATTAATTTAGTGCGGGACCAGCAACATTAAAACTTATTTTAATTATCTATGAAGGCCTACAAAAAAACATTCGATAACGGGGTTCGGCTTCTGACCGTTCCGATGAAAGACAGCCCCGCGGTAACGGTTATGGCTTTGACTACTGTCGGCTCCCATAATGAAAAGAAGGAACATCAGGGAGTAGCTCATTTTCTGGAGCATATGGCATTAAAAGGCGGGGAGAAATACTCTACCCCTTATCAGGTGAGCTCCACTTTGGATTCTTTGGGAGCTCGTTCCAACGCTTTTACCGGCGGTGAGTATACCGGTTATTATGCCAAAGGGCATTATAAACATTTCGGTCGTCTGCTGGATGTTATCTCGGACGTTTATCTGCGCCCCCGTTTGGATGAGCAGGAACTGGAAAGAGAAAGAGGGGTAATAATTGAGGAGATAAATATGTACGATGACATACCTCGGGAGCGTGTTGCTACCATCCTGGAAGAGTTAATGTACGGCGATCAGCCGGCTGGCTGGCCTATTGCGGGAACCAAGGAGGTTATCCGTTCTATGGATCGTGAGACCATGAGGAAATTCCATGAGAAGCATTATAACTCTGCCAATACTGTAGTGTTGGTAGCCGGTAATGTTACCTCCAAGGAAGCAACCGCCGAGGTCGGCAAGTATTTCGCTTCTTTGCCCGAGTCTCGGCCTTCCAAGCGTTCTCGTCCCAAGGTGAGTCAAAAGGAGCCGGCGGTCAAGACCGAGTCCCGCAGTACCGATCAGGTGCATTTTCGTATCGGTATCCATGCTTACCCGGCTTCCGATAAGCGTATCCCGACTCTGTTAGTATTAAATGCCGTTCTGGGAGGCGGAATGTCCAGCCGGTTGTTTCAAAAACTTCGAGAAGAAATGGGAGTGTGTTATTACGTGGGTTCGGGAATAGAGGATCATGATAAGTACGGTAATTTGGTTATTTCGGCCGGAGTAGATACTAAAAGGGTTTATGAGGTAGTGGAGGTAATAGCCGAAGAGCTGCGCCGTTTACGCGAGGAAGAAGTTGATAAAAAGGAGCTTAAAAAGGCCAAGGATTATTTGATCGGTAACCTGTTTCTGAATCTGGAAACCTCATCCGGACTGGGTAATTTCTATCTCGAACAGGAGATCCTTACCGGGGAATTAAAGACCCCTTATCAAGTAGCTAAGGAGATCCGCGCGGTAGAGGTTAAAGATGTGAAAAAGGCAGCCCGGGATTTATTGGTTGATAAGAAACTTAATCTGGCCGCGGTAGGCAAAGACCTCAAAACTGCTTCGCTGAAGAAGAAACTGACGCTGGGTTCCTGATCCTATCTTGCAAACCTCTCTACCGCTGAGGTGCTTTAAAAGTATCTCAGCGGTTTTTGTTGCTGACCTCTCAAATAATGTTCCCGAGCTGCTTTTACCGCGACTGTAAACCGGATCAGGTCCCGGGCAAGAAAGGCAAACGGCAACCGGTAACCTATAAATTCAAATATCCTCTATACCATGACATGTTACATATCTTGTGGAAGTTAAACGTCCACAAGATCTTTATTCAAGCCGTTTTCTCTAGTTTTGTGGAAGTTAAACGTCCACAGATCGTAGGTTTTTATTTATTTATCCTATCTGTGATCGGGTCACTTTTTATTGATCATGCTTGGCTGTTAAT
>CAYLYL010000071.1:0-1071 GCA_964388095.1 uncultured Candidatus Saccharibacteria bacterium
TAAAACCGCGAGTAGTAGATATTTTATGGGAAGGCCAAACCTATACTCCGCCTTTCTATCAAGGGCGCGCCCTGCCGGTAGAAAACAGCTCTATGACCGTCAAGGCCGTCCCCAGATTTTCCCAAGAGTTTCCCGAGGTGGAAAATTATTACTTTCAATGGATGTTGGACGGTATTAGAATAAGTGGTCGGGAACGAGGTTTAAATACCATTGGTCTGCTCCCCGATCATTTGAGACGGGGCGGTCGGGAATTGAGAGTTGATATTTATGATCAAGACCAAAAACTGGTGGCACGAGAGAGTTTTGCTGTCAGGTTGTCAGAACCGGAGGTGTTGGTTTATAAAACCACACAAGAAGAAGGGGTTCTTTCCTACCCCCACGCCGGAAAACGCGGGCAAAGAATTGCCCAGCCGAAAGTTTTTTGGGGGGCGATTCCTTTTTATTTTTACATTGACTCCCGCTATGATGATCAGCTGGGGTTTGATTGGCAGGTGAACGGAGATCGGTTGGAAACCGTAGGTCCTTATGCCGGTTGGCAAGTAGAAGAAGAGGGAGGAGCTTCGGTGGATGTTGAGGTACAAAACAATAGGTACACTTCTCAGGTGACTCAAACTTCTTTCGCAGTTTGGTTTGATAATTTCAGATAATTTTCTTTATGTTCCGTTTTTATTTTAAAAGTTTTTATTTCGGTTTGAAAAAAGCTCGGCCTTGGTTGGCAGTAGTTGTTGTTTTGTTAGTTCCCTTTTCCACATTTGCCGGAAACACGGTACAACCTCTTACCGATCTATTTGGGGGGGATATGATACCGGTTCCCGAGGATGCTGATTTTGGTGGATTCGTTAGTGGTATATACAACTTAATAATTTATGTAGCCGGAGTGTTGGCGGTCTTGTTAATAACCTATGGGGGAGTACTTTATTTGACCTCCGGACCCAACGCCAGCCAAGTAGAGGAGGGAAAGAAATATATTACTAACGCTTTACTGGGTCTTTTGCTTGCTTTATCAGCATGGCTTATTTTAAACACCATCAACCCCGCGATGTTGGATTTTGATATGGAGTTTATTGACCC
>CAYLYL010000071.1:1171-4268 GCA_964388095.1 uncultured Candidatus Saccharibacteria bacterium
TTATTATTATCGGCTCGTTTGTGCTTTTGATAGTGGGAATAGGTATCCTGGCATATTTACTGCTTTTTTTCGAAGATGACCCGGATAGAAGAGAGGAGCGAACCGGCTTCTTTTCCTTTAACGATGAAGAAGAAATAGATCTGGAAGAGAGAAGAGAGGATCCGCCCGACCCGGAAGCAGAACCGGGAGATCCCGATCAAGAGCATCCGGACCCGGAAGAGCCGAGAGATCCTTTAAATGATGATCCCTCGCGCAAATCGCGCCCGGAAGATCGCGAAGGACCTTTTCTTACCCTTTCTTACCGGCCGGTTTCTTTAGGGAAGCCTCAAATACTGGAAAAAGACGAGGGGTTAGTGGCTCGTTACATCAACCAACAGGGGGTAATCCATGACGCTCATTTAAAAGATGTCGAAAAAGACCGGGTTGTAACAGAAGAACTTGACCTGCCTTCGCTTCATCAGTCTTTATGGCTGTCTAATACCACCGCCGTAGTTCGTTATGAAGAGCAGGATACTATAGAAACCACCGTTTTAGAGTTGATTGAACCCCAAGAAGAGAAAGAAGATCACTCTTTTGAGGTCTCTCTGTTGCCGGAGGATATCCGCGACATCGCCGTCCGGCCAACCGGCGGAGAGATATTTTCACTAATAGACGGACAGGGAGTAGTATCTTCTCCGAATGGCGGTTTTCAGGAAACAGTTTTTAGCTCCGGACTAACCCAATGGATGGTAGACTGGCCGGCTTCCAATACCATCTCCCTAACCACTGCTCCTACCGGGGGAGAAGAAGGGTATATGTTATGGCTTGATAGAAATACCGGCCGTTCGACGATAGAGCTGGCCGGAAAGAGTGGTTTGACCACCTTAACCTCACCCGATTTGGATCATACTTTCTACTCCAAAGGAGGAGATAACAGGTTGGGCAGCTATATCTACCACCACTCAACCGGTGAAAGTACCGAGTTGGAGATATCTACCCTGCCGGAGAAGTGTGTTTGGAGTTCACCTTCTAAACTATATTGCGCCGCAGCCGCTACTCCGTTGGGGACTTTTCCCGACTATTGGTATCAAGGAAAAGCGGAGTTTAATGATCGTTTTTACAAGATAGATGCTGAAGAGGGCACGGTTCAGGAGATAACTAATGAGCGATCCGGCAAAGATGCTACACACCTTGCTGTGGGACCTAACGGTAGGTATCTCTTTTTTATTAACCGCAATGACTTTATGTTACACGCGCTGGACTTAGATTGGAACCACTAAAACTCTTCCGAGTCGGAAGAGGACATCGAGTTTTGTTGAAACTTGATTACTACTCTTCTTTCTTCACCGCTACCAACCGACTCGGTTACAATAGAATGGTTGTTTGTGAATAAAGAATGGACACAGCGCCTTTGAAAGGGGTTCATGGGTTCCATTTCTACCGAGGTTTGAAATGTTTTGGCTCTCTCGGCCATAGTTCGAGCTTTATGCTTGACTGTTTCCACTTGTTTTTCGTAATAACCGTTAACATCAACAATAAAAAAGGGTTCTCTTTCGGAACCGGTCAGGTGCCTCATTAGATAATTCAATGAACGCAACACTTCGCCTTGATTGCCGATCAACAACCGAGAATCAGGGGTTCTTATTTTAAACCACCACCCCAGTTCGTCTTCGGTTTTTTCCACTTGGCCGCTGATCTCTATCCCCATTTTATTTAAAACTTCAGTGATCAGAGTTTCTATTTTTTCGGTTTCCATATATTTTGATTATATTAAACAATAAATCACCATTAGCTTTTCGAATTAGAGCTTTTTGAGTCAGCGTCCTTTAAGCGGCGTTTAACAAAGATCTCTTGCCCTAAAGTGAACAGATTGCTGGTAAGTAAATACAAAGCCACTACCGCCGACAAACTATAAGCTACTCCGGCGATAATAATAGGGAAGACATATTTCATCTGCATATTCATACTGCGGGCAAAATCATCTTTAAATCCGGGATTTTCCACTTTTTTCGGGGTAGGCATAGAAAGCTGCATATGGATAAAACTGGCTGCTCCGGCTAAAATTGCCAACCCCATACTTCGGGCGGAGATATCCACCAATCCCAAGAATATCATACTGGTTTGGCTTGGTTCTTGAATAAAATCATAAAGCAGATCGTATTGGATCTCGGGCAGATTGGTTTCCCGGAAGATAAAAAATAGTGAAATGATTATCGGTATCTGGATCAGGATCAACAAAAAACTGGAAAAGGGTTTTATCTCTTTTTCGCGATAAAACTCCATCATTTTTTGAGCCATTTGATGTTGGTCGTCTTTGTATTGCTCTTTCAGTTGATTTAGCTCATCTTGGTGCTCCTTGATCCGTCGCTGGGTAATGATGGACTTTTTAGATAACGGAAATAGCAAGAAACGCACCAAAAGAGTAATAACTACCACCGCTACCCCCACATCACCGCCGGGTATTAGCTCAATAATGACCATTAAAAGGTTATAAAGCGGTTCGTAAATTATGGTCTTGAAAAATTCGATCATAAAATTAAGTTTATCTTTAAGATCATTTTGGTTGGGTTTTGCTCAGTTGTTTTCTCACCTCCTTTTTTAGCTCTTCCGGGGTAGCGTCCCGCATCTCCTTTTTAATTATGTAAACACCCCACACCGCAGGAAAAAGGGGGAGTAATTCTTCAACTGTGGCGCTTAACCTTCTTTTTAAGCGGCTTCGCTCCACTTTCTTTTTGCTTACCTTTTTCGGTACTATTACCGCCAGTTTGGTCTCATTATTATGGTTTTTTACAAAAAGAAAAGTAAACAAGGGTGAAAAAAACTTTCTTCCCTTGGCAAAAACAGTTTTTACTTGGGAAGAAGTAAGTCTTTTAGAGCGGGGGAGCATAAGCTATACACTAAGCCGCTTCCGTCCTTTTTGTCTTCTCCTTTTTAACACCTTCTTTCCGGTAAAACTGGCAGCACGGACTAAAAATCCGTGAGTGGTCTTTCTTTTTCTTTTTTTGGGCTGATACGTCCTCTTCATAACGTGGCCATAATAACAGAAAAATAACAGAATTTCAACTTTATCTGTATTACGGTCTGTAATATGTATTATGGGCGAAAACGATTTTGAGCT
>CAYLYL010000072.1:0-4219 GCA_964388095.1 uncultured Candidatus Saccharibacteria bacterium
TCTTCTTCAAGCCGCTTTTGCAATCGTTCTTTTATTTCATCTAACAGGTCATCAGCAAATATCTCGGTACCTTCTCGAGAGGACATTTTTCGCTGGCCGCCGTCTCGGTCCTTAACACTGACATAGCCGTAAGTGATATGGGTGAATTCGCTTTGTTTTCCGATACCCAACTGCTCGCAGATGGCGAATAACTGCTGCATAGCCAGGGATTGTTCCGGTCCGATGACCCAGACCATTTTATCGGCCTGATACTTTTCTTTTTTCAGGGCGGTGAGGGCAATATCTTGAGTGATATAAAGGGAGGTTCCGTCCCTTTTCAGTACAATGGTATCGCTCAATCCGTAACTTTCCAGGTTGGTTAACACGGCGCCGTCTTCCAGTTGTTGGAATATGCCCTTTTTTAGTCCCTGCTCGATATATTGTTTGCCTTTATTGTAATGTTGATGTTCGTGCCAGATATGATCAAAGTAACTGTCCAGTCGCTCAAGCGTTTGCTTTTGGCCTTGATAGACAAAAGACAGCACATACTCCCATAGTTTCCAAATTATTTCTTCTCCGGCTTCCCAGTCGGCTACCCATCGTCGGACCATTTGTTCGGTTTCGGGATCTGATTTGAGATCCTTTTGAGCTTGGGTATAGCAATAACCGGCAAAGTGGTCCGGCTTTTGCTCTACTTCATCCGGTGAAAGCCACTCTTCGGGGTGTTGGTGCCAATGTTCCGGTTGAACGGGAGTGTTTGTATTCTTTCGGCCGTACACCAGAAATCCGTACATTAGTTTGGCAATTGCTATACCGCGGTTGTTGTCTACCGCTTCGGAGGTAACCTGAGCCCCGCCGGCCGCCAGAGCCCGGATTATTCCCATCCCGATCAGGTTGTTGCGGAGATGGCCCAAATGCATTGCTTTGTTGGGGTTGGGCGAGGTGTGCTCTATTACCCAGCTTTGGTCTTGGTAATTGGAGTTGCGGCCGAATTCCCGGCCCTGATCTGAGATCTCTTGTATTAATTCGGCGAAAAAATCAGACGAGAGGGTGATATTTATAAAGCCCGGACTTACCGCTTCGGCCGCTTTGAGGTAGGGAAGTGAGCCGTTATTTAGCTGTTGGCAGATCTTCTCGGCCAGTTGTTGAGGCGGTGTTTTCAACTCTCGGGAGTGGCGCAGGGCGGCGTTACTGGCGATATCTCCGAACTGCAGGTCACTCGGTCGGTCCAGTTTTACTTCCGGACGCTCAACTCCTTCCTGTTTTAGGCATTCTTCAATTTTCTTTTTAATGGGTGTGATACCAGGGTAATTTTCTTCCATAAAATTATTTACCACGTCATTATAACAGAAATACGGCAGGAATGTCATTTTTAGTGCAGGATCGGCCGGAGTAAAATGATTTGCTATTGAAAGAGAAAGTAGAGGTTGAGGTTTGTATTACCGTTGATCGGTTGGTAAAATATTACAAATGTCCAACCGGCAATTAAAGCTGGATCTGCATCCTATCTGCCGCAACGGAGAACTGATCGATAAAGCGCTGCAAGATATTTTGGATCAGGCCGAGAAAAAGAGAGCCAAGGAAGTGGAGATTGTTTGCGGCAAAGGAAGCGGTCAATTAAAAAAGCGGGTTTTGCGGTTTTTGGATAAGCCGGAGAACAAGGAAAGATATCACCGCCTAAAAAAAGATAGCCGCAACTCGGGGCGTATCTTTGTTCTGTTCAGCCACTAACTACCCCCCCTTTTTTTTAACCGATTTAGCAGTTTCAGCAAGGCATTCACCGCCCGGGAAGTCCCGAACTTACCTTGGAGTAACCGCTCCTCAAATTCCGCGGGGGATAGGGAAATGAGACCGCGGATATCTTCGGACGGATCCTTGCTGCTTTGATTGAAGGTTATTTCCCGGGCCCAGAAGTAATGATACTTCTCTTTTACCGGGCCGGAGCCGGGAATGGTCAATATCTTTTCCAAACGCCTAGCTTTTATGCCGGTTTCTTCCTCCAGTTCCCGCCGGGCGGCTTCTTCCGGTTTTTCCCGAGGTTCAATTGAACCGGAAATAACGCGCAACCGGGGTTGATGATCTCCGGGCCGCCGCTCTTGGATGAAAAGCAGTCGTCCGCGGGCGGTGTAGGGGATAACGTGTACCGAACCGCTCATCAGCACCTGTTCCATAGGGATCAGGGTATTTTGATGCCAAACCGGTTTCTTGATCACCGTCATGATCTGTCCGCGATAGAGGGTTTCTTTTCTCTCGGCCAGTTTTTCTACTCTTTTTACGAACTCATTTGAGCGGAACTCGCCTTCTTTGGTCCAGACGGGGATTCGGCTGATGTTCTTGGGGTTGCCGGATAGCTCCCGAGCTGCTTGTTGTTCGCGATAAGAAGTGGCGCAGTAAATGACCCGGTCCAGCAAACGGATCTCGGCCGCCGGAGTTACGCGGTCGGTTGTTTCTGTTTCGAGTGAGAGAGGCAAACGGGGAAAGTAGAGAACTTTGGCTCCGCTTCCTTCCTGCGCTTGGCGGATCCAACCCTCGGAGGTCCGGCCGCGGGCGATGAAAAGATCAAATCCCGGCTTCTCTTCTAAGGTAAAAGGATCTTCCAAACAGCGGGAATGAAGATCGGCTTGGCTGATATCTCGTGCTATCTTTTTAAGAACGGGAGTGATGGTTAAACTTGATGAGCGTTTCTTGAGCCCCGTTATCTGCTCGCACTTGCCGCTGAAGATAGTGATCCGGTGTCCCGCCGACAGAAGAGCTTGGATAGCGAAGAATAAGAACGGGTCACTGTCTCGCAGATTGACCTCTTTTTCCTTAAGGTCGGGAGCTAAAATAGCTATTTTCATATATGAAATACTGGTTATTGTTAGCTGGTTCCACTATATTTCATTTTTTCCGCCGAAGCAATTTTTAATTACAGAGATAAGTTGAATTAAAAGGGTTTGATACTGCAAAACCGCCTTGATCCCGCTATTAAAATTAGTTTTTTGCTTTCTAAATGTTATCATCATCTTTACCGTTGTTGTTTTTTGTATCACAAACGGTTTAAAATTAATTACTACGGAACCGGTTGCTATACAGCAGGCAAATGACACCGCAGAACACATATGTCCGAATACCAAATAAAACTTACGTTTATCAGTGGTTTGCGCCAAGTAGTGGAAGCTGAGCTGGAGCAATTTCCGGAGTTGTGCTCCGATGAGGCAGGAGAGGAAAGTATTTACCTGTACCCGGCCGAAGATCTGGAGGCGGCCAAGAGTTTGAGGTCTGTTTCGCGCCTGTATTTGGTGCGGAAAGATCGGCGTTATCATCCGGGCTATATTTCGCGCCATAAGTCGGTTCTGGGTGATCTGGTCAGGCAAGTTATTTCTCAAGACCGGAATAGTTTCCGCACTTTTCGTCTTTCCTGTGCCGGGTCCCATACGCCGGAAGCCCGTTCGGTTGCCGAGTATATTGCCCGGGAATTTAAATTAACAGAAAGCCGGGAGGCCGATCTAAAGCTCCATATCGCCAAGTTGGATGACCGGTGGGAAGCGGGGGCGGAGTTGACGCCCCGACCCCTGTCTTTAAGGGGTTATAAAAAAGAGGATATAAAGGGCGGCATGGATCCCGCGGCCGCTTTTGCACTGAATTATTTTGCCGGTTTGGAACAGGCATCTTCTTATCTGAATGTCTTCTCCGGCGGCGGCACGCTGCTGATCGAGGCCGCTTTGGCATATCCTCATCTTGATCGGTTGGAGGGGTTTGATAACAACAAACAACATCTTTCCGCGGCGGTCAGGAATATTAAATCAGCCGGTCTGATAGATCGGATAAAGATCCGGGAAGCTGACATATTGGAGCAACCGGAACCGGATCGTTTTGATGTGATAACTTCCGATCTGCCTTTTGGAATGCTGGTGGCCCGGGAAGCAGATCTGTCCGAGTTGTATCGCTGTTTTGTCGAGTATTCGCGCCGGGCGCTTAATTCTTCCGGCCGGTTGGCGGTTTATACCACTCAAACGGAATTACTGGATGAGATATTGTCCGGATCTGACTTTAAAGAGATCACAAGGCAGCAACTAAAGATCGCCACCTCTTCCCGCGCATATCTCTATCCTCATATCCTGGTTTATCAAAAAACCCAGTGATTTCGGTTTGAAAAGCGATGCCCGTTTATCTCAAACGCTGATTGCGAAACCGTTATCCGGAATTTAACCGGCAGGCGGTTGAACGGAGCGGTTTCCGAACCCAAGTATCAATTGCT
>CAYLYL010000073.1:0-4106 GCA_964388095.1 uncultured Candidatus Saccharibacteria bacterium
GTGTTATTACGTTTTTATCTCCTTTCTTCATAGTATCTTTTTTATTATTTTTTTTAGACGAAGACTTGTCTCCGGATAAGAACTTATTAAGCTTTTTTAGCATTTTAGTTATTTTAAAACCTTTGATAACGGGGGTATAATTTGTTTTTTTCTGGAAGCGACCCCTTCCAGCTTTATCGGCAAATCCCCCACTTTAACTTGAAAGACCTTTTTGGCAAGCTCTTTATCTTCCTGATCACAGACATAAAGAAACGTATTTTTATTTAAAATATCAATTACTCCAAAAAGTAGATGGTCTAACCCTTGGTCCTTTTTAATCTTTTTCATCTCCTCTATTATTTGGTCCGTTTTTCCTTCAAAAAAACTAATGGTAGCCACCTCCGCGACCCCTACTCCGACGGTCTTTTTTCCAAATTCATAATCCTTATAATCCGCTTCAATAACCTCTTTTATGGTCATATCGGACAAGTCTGATTTAGCCTCAAACATCTCCTCGGCCAACTTGTCTATATCAACATCTATTATATCCGCCAAATCTCCGGCCAGCTCCTTGTCGTAATCCGTGGTAGTCGGTGAGTTAAATTTTAAAGTATCCGATATTATTCCGCAAAGTAGAAGGAAAATCTCTTCTTCTTCCAGGTCAATCTCTTTTTCCGAAGCCACTCTGGCGATAAGACTGGATGTGCTTCCCAGGGGTTCATTTCTATAATATATGGGTCTGTCGGTTGAGAGTCCGGATAGATTATGATGATCCAGGATACCGATTACGTCTTCCGGATCTCCCGCCATCTGCCCGGCTTCATTATGATCAACTAAAAAAAGATCCTTACCTTCAAGATCTTCTTTTTGAGGTAAGTCAATCTCCGCTCTTTCAAATACCAGCTCAGTCTCCCTGTTTACCTCACCCGCTACGGCCGGCTTGGCGCTATCCCCTAATCTGGATAAGACTCTGCTCCAGACGTAAGCGGAAACTACTGAATCGGTGTCCGGATTTTTATGCCCTATAACTATTACTTCTTGCATATCTACTAATTTTTATCTTTATAATTTAATGCTTTAATCGGTAAGGCGACTCTTTGCGGATCGCTGTAGTTGGGAATTCCTTTGGTTTCCAGATAATCCGTTGCTTTCTTCATCTCCTTTCCCGAGCCCATGAATACGGTTAAAATTGATTTTTGACACTCTTTACTTAGTCTAGCAATTCTTCTAGCTGTTTCCAAGGGGTCGGTCATTATCTGGAGAGTTAAAACAACGACCAATGCGTCAACGTTTTCTTGCTTTATAAATTCACGGGAGGCAACTTCATATCTTTCCGGTAGGGCGTCACCGACTACGTCCAGAGGATTGCTTTTTGAGTAGTCAGGGTGCATATCGGATTCTATATTTTTTATCGTCTCCTCTTTGAGCTCCGCCAACTCCAAATCATTTTCGTAAATGTAATCGGTAAGTAGAACTCCGGCTCCTCCCCCGTTGGTTACCACCGCCACCTTTTTACCAGTAGTCGGCTGCCAGGCTAAAGTTTTTGAAAGATCAAAAAGCTCCTCTAAAGAAGATGCTTCAAAGGCTCCGGCCTGTTTTAGCGCGGCGGAAAAAACCTTGTGCTTTCCGGCCAGTGATCCGGTGTGTGAGCAGATTGCCTCTTTTGATTTGTCGGACTTACCCCCTTTAATTGCCACTACCGGCGTTTTTATTTGTTTTAAACAGTTAAAAAGAGCTCTGCCGTCGCGCACTCCTTCTATGTATAATGAAATTACTTTTGTCTTTGGATCCTCGTCAGCCATCTTTATATAATCAACCAAAGAAAGTCCGGCCCCGTTACCGACTGAAATTATGGATGAAAAACCATAGTTTTTATCTTCAGAGCTATCTATAATGGAATCGATCAGGGCACCGGATTGAGAAATTAGACAAATCTCTCCTTCTTGAGGGTGGCCGGGAGCAAAAGAGGCGTTAAGTTTTGTTGACGGCCGTATAACACCCAGACAATTTGGTCCAACTAGTGGAATATTTTCTTTTTTAAGCTTTTTGGCAATCTCATCTTGTCTTTTTTGACCCTCCTCCCCAACCTCACCAAAGCCGGCGGAAATAATTATTACCGCCCCTACTCCGGCCTGAATACAATCATCGATGGCCGATGAGACGTAATCTTTAGGAATCGCAATCACAACCAAATCCAGATCGATATCAATATCGGTTACCTTGTCGTAACTGGGAGCTTCAAAAATTTTATCAGCTGAAGGATTGACGTAAAAAAGGTCCGCACTTCCCGCTCTGAGGTTTTCCACAAGCCCCCTACCCACGGAATCGACTCTCTCCGTAGCGCCAACAACAGCGACCGTTTTTGGATTAAATATTTCTTTAATCATAATGCTATTTTTACGTCACAAATATATAATCCGCTTTCATTTCCTATAATCGGATTAAAATCCAGCTCTTTCACATTTTCCTCAACGGCTAATTTTGAGGTCTTAACCAAAATATTAGCCAACTTATTTTTATCTATTATCGGCATATCTCTGAATCCTTCCAAAAGCTTTTTACCTTTAATTTCTTCTATCATTTTTAAGGCCTCCTTCTCTTCAAAAGGAGCTATTCTAAAAGATACGTCCTTAAAAAGTTCAACCATTATTCCTCCGGTTCCAAGCATTACTGTCGGACCAAAAACTTCATCTCTTTTAGCTCCTACAATAAGCTCTACTCCTTTGATCTGCTTTTGAATTATTACTCCTTCTATATCTTCTATCTTTGACAGTTTTTCAAAAGCTTCATTTAGCTCTTTTTTATTTTTTAGACCAACTAAAACACCGCCCACTTCAGTTCTGTGGAGCTGTTTTTTAGAAGATATTTTAGCGACGACCGGAAATCCAATTTCTTCAGCTCTTTTTAAAGCCTCTTCCTTATCGTTCACTAAAAAAGTAGCCGGCCGCTTTAATCCGTATTTTTCTAATATTTCCTCCCTCCTTTTATACCCCAGAATCATCTATATTTATTTTTTAGTTTATCCTTTTTAGTCTTGTCTACCCCTCAAACTCTATTACGTGTTTTGCAAAATCTATAAGTCTTTTGGCGTAAGCCCACTCGTTATCGTACCAGCTAAGAACTTTTACGGAATTGCCGGTCACCTTGGTCATCTCTAGATCAACTATTGAAGAGTGTGGGTTTTGAACGTAGTCACTGGATACTAAAGGCTTTTCTTCAGTGTCAAAAAACTTGCTCATTTCCGGATCCTCACTCGCCTTTTGAAAGGCATTATTAACTTGCTCTACGGTTACATCTTTCTCCAACTGACAGACCAAATCAACTACCGACACGGTCGGGGTAGGAACTCTGATGGCCATTCCGTCCAACTTACCTTTCATTTCCGGAATTACTTTTGCAATCGCCTTTGCCGCCCCGGTTGTTGTCGGAACTATATTTTCCGCCGCCGCCCTGCATCTTCTCAAGTCTTTTTGTCCCGGGCCGTCCAATATATTTTGACTGACCGTATAGCTGTGAATAGTAGTCATCAGCCCTTCTTTAAGTCCAAAGTTGTCATTTAAAATTTTAACAACAGGAGCTAATGCGTTAGTGGTGCAAGACCCCATATCAACAATTTGTTGACCGTCGTACTCCTTTTCATTTACCCCCATTACAAAGGAAGGTATCTGATCGCTTTTTCCGGGAGCGGATATCACAACCTTTTTTGCACCCGCCTCGATATGTTTTTGAGCTCCTTCCAAATCCCTGAAGACTCCGGTACATTCCAAAACAACATCAACTTCCATATCTCCCCAAGGAAGATTAGCCGGGTCCTTTTTGTTTAAGAGTTTAACTCTTTGACCCTTGGCAAAAAGATCACCGTCTTCAACTGAAACGTCGTAATTACCATAAACCGTGTCGTGTTGAAGTAGATGTAAAAGATCGCTCGGATCGGCCAAGTCATTAACCGCCACCAATTCCAAATCGGGGTAATCTTCAATTATGCTTTTAAAAGCGGATCGGCCTATTCTACCAAATCCGTTGATTGCAACTTTAATCATTATATTTGTATTTATTAACTTATAGTCAGCTGATTTTTAAGAGCTTGGAAATCTTCTTCTTTTCAAACCCTACCACGTAATCTTCGC
>CAYLYL010000074.1:0-4082 GCA_964388095.1 uncultured Candidatus Saccharibacteria bacterium
TCCCGAAATTCTCATCTTTGTGTTAATTAATTAAGGAGGTTGATCGAAGATCGAGGTATAAGTTATAAGCAATTGGTAACAGTTATATATAAAAGTAACCCCCGCGGCTTATGTACGCGTTACGTACAAGTCGCGGGGGTGTTTCATACCTGAATCAGAAGTCATACAAGTGTCTTCTGTCTTCAGGTATTACTGTCTCAGGAGATCTGTTCCTTACAAAGACCTCCTGTTTGATTACTTGCACCAGGCCACCCTCTTTTCTGAGAGTGACCTCCAGAAGGCCATCGCCCACAATATCTTCCGGCGGGAAGGATATCAAAATCTCATCTCCCTTTTCCCCTTCGAAAGTTCTGAGCGTTGAAGGGCCTCCGCCGGAGAATTCACCGGGAATGGGGATAAAGTCGAAATCTAGAACCTCGACCTTTATCCTCTTGTTACTCCCTTGGTAAAAGCCCACGGATTGACAGACACTCTCATTACTTCTGGCCCAAGTTGGCCATTCTGTCAATCTTAAGGTCTTGTCAAACTGTGGCCGCGTTAAGTTTCCGTGCGGCCGTCCCATTTCGGGGGTTATTACCCGATCATCCTCCGGACTGTGGACTCGGACGGTTTGCCCGAGTATTACCGTTTCATCGCCGAATTCTACCTCAGCGATGATGCGGTGAGTTCCGGGTCCGAAGGCGACGTTGATCTCATCCTCACCTTCTTTCTCATGGAGCTCAGACCTAAACCGTCTTCCAGTGAAGGTTGTGAACTCCATCTCCCAAGTTATGTTGATGGCATGGTCAATGTTGCCACCAAAAATCTGGAATTGAAAACCCGACCTAGACGGCCATTTACCGTCCCCGGCCGGTCCGGAAAGTCGATCAGCGGTTAGGAAGAGGTCTCCATCCGCTACCTTATCCACCTGTACCACCCTCCATCCATAAGAGACGGAGTCACGATACTCAACTTTTACTCCCAGGATATATAACCCCTCCTTCCTTTGGAAGGGGTACTCCCAGGAGTCGTCCCGGTTTTCTGCGACAGCACCGTTCACCTGCCAGTGAACGACTCTTGCGTTGGAGGTTGAGGCTCCATAGAGGTTGGCTCGGTATCGGCCTTCCTCCATGAAGCCCAGGTCCGGCTCCCCATGCGGGGTGCCGGGGCCGGTGATCCGGACCTCAAAAGGAGCGTCGGCTCCCTTGGTGAGGTCCACTCCGTGTTTCTCTGCCAGAGCTCCCAAGAGCTCCTCTTCTTCCGGATCCGGAGTTTCTTCCGGGTCCGGAAGTGTCTCTTCCGGAGGGTCCTCCCGGGGTGCGGGTATCACCAGGATCGGCACCTCAAGACCTTTTTCCGGGAGAGAAACTACAAACTCACCGGTGTCTTGGGGATACCATTCTACCTCGTGATACCCCTCCAGGTGATGGATAACCTCCCCGGAGGGGCCTGCGATTTTTAAATCGTAGCCCTCGGCCAAGAAGACTAGGCGTCTCTGAAACTGAGGCCCGGCCTTCTTGACCGGGTCCTCGGCGGGGGCTTGGTGGGCGTGCTGGTAGGTATGCGGGATTTTTATCTCCCGCTCCAAGTTGGACTCTATCCAGTCCAACTTTATGGTAGACCTTTCAACTGCCACTGGCCTGAAAGGAACATTGATTTTCTCACCGCTCCCGATCTCCGTTCTTAAGAAGTTCAGGGTGGCGAGGAACTCAAGTTCCTCCTGAGGTTTCCGGCTCATTAGATTGAAGAGCGCGTCGGTCTCTTCTCTTTCTTCCAGAGCGGCTTCCCTGAAAGAAGAGAGGAAACTTTTGCTCTCCCTGAGGTTCCCTCCGGTTTCTATTCCCTCGGTGATCTGATACGTCACCGACACTTTTGGCGCGGGGAACGGCGGATCAAACTCATATTCCACCGTCCCCGGAGAGTAGACCGCCCCCTGGTCAAACCTATCGAACCCCTCACCGGGGAGATAGGTTTGTCCTTCTTCTTCTCCCGCCACTCTTTCCGTTATTGACTTCTCCACGCTGTCGTCATCAACGGGCGGGCAACTCACCAGCAACAGTACGATCAAACACAACTTCATTTTCATTCTCATTTTAACCTCTCTTTCTCTTTCTTGTTTTGATTCAGGTCGTTTGTGAATGTACTCCAAAGGACAGCATAGTAATAATTGGACGAAAAAGCAAGCAATTTGTAAATAGTTGCTTGTTTAAAGGTCTCGGGGTGTGGTTTTTGTTTGCCGGACTCCCGAGGTTGTTAACTATTATGACCAAGATAAGGACTAAATATATTGACCGGACGGTTTATATCAAAGTTAGACATATCGAAAGTGCTGTCGCGGCAGATCGAACCATAACTTGGTTTTTAGGATCATTTTTCAATCTGGCGCAGAATTCTCCGCAGCTTGGCTGCGGAGATGAATGCGCGACGAAGGGATGTCAAGGAGTGGGTAGTTTCCCTCGTGCCGAGCCCGAGCCCCTCAAGAGGGGCTCGGCTCGGTTCTCAAAATAAAATACCTCGTCAGCTTGCTGCGAGGTAGTTTATTAAAAGTGGACATTTCAACTCTCGGAGTTTATAATGTCCGATAAATAGAGTGGAGCGTACCGTTGTTACGAACTTTAAAAGCAACCCGTACAATTTTTGGGATAAAGGTCTGATTTTGTACCGCGGTGCTTTTGTTGCGATTTTTTAACCAAGCTTGTTACTGTTGGATTCGGATAGACGGGTTGAATATTACCCGAAGTTATTATTAATACTGTTGTTGGGTTTGGGGAAATTAAAATTCCCGAAACCCTCCGCATAATTATTTATGATAGATAATATAAAAGGTCTGGCCAGATATTTGGCATCGATGCTCGATCATTACTATTCAGGCAAAGTGTTCCGTATGGGTGCTCTTCTACCGCTGGCTGTTATTTCTGCGATTTTCCTAACCCTCCACATCTCCCAAACTGTCTCGGCCGATGATATGCCCAGCGTAACCCTGACCGCCAACCCTGACAGCATAACCGCCGGTCAATCGGCTACTTTGGAATGGAGCTCCGATTCGGCGGTGATCTGTGAAAGCGCCGACTTTGATACCGACACTCAGGTCAACGGAGAAGTGGAGGTGTCTCCCGAGGAAACTACCACTTACAGCATAACCTGTTACAATGCTGATAGTAATGAAGACTCCGACTCCGTTACAGTTACAGTGGAAGGAGAACCGGATGAAGATCTCAATGTTGAGATTACAGCCGACCCGGAAACCATTACCGAAGGAGAATCCTCTACTCTGGATTGGAGCTCAGATCATACAATAAGCTGCCAAGGCGACGGCTTCGACACTGGAGGCCAAACCTCCGGCTCGGCAGATGTCTCTCCGAGCGAGACCACCACCTACGAGATAACCTGCGAGGACGAGGAAGAGATCACGGTGTCGGATTCGGTTGAAGTTAAAGTTGCTACTGCAAGTGCCTATTTGCAGGCTCAACCGGATATGATCATTGAAGGCGAATCACTTATTTTGAATTGGGATTCATCGGAAGAAGCCGAAAGCTGCCAAGGCCACGGCTTCGACACTTTAGGTCACACCTCCGGAGAGGTGAAAGTTTCCCCGACCGAGACCACTACTTACCAGGTAACTTGCGAGGATGGAGAAGGGAACACTCTAACGGATTTGGTTGAGGTTGAGGTGGTTGATGTTATTTTGGAAGCCACGCGAGATACTATCATTGCAGGTGAATCTTTGATCCTGTATTGGGATACTTCAGAAGAAATTAAAAGCTGCCAAGGTGACAACTTCGACACCGAAGGCCAAACCTCCGGCTCGGTCGATGTCTCTCCGATCGAGACTACCACTTACGGGATCACCTGCGAGGATGAAGAAGGGGGTACCGAAACAGTTTCGGTTGAAGTTAAAGTTGTAAGTGCTAGCCTGGAAGCTCAACCCAATATAATTACCGAAGGAAATTCTTCCACCTTGGAATGGGAGTCGCAAGAAGCAGAATTTTGTCAAGGCGCCGGCTTCGACACCGGAGGCCAAACCTCTGGCTCGGCAGATGTCTCTCCCACCGAGACCACCACTTACCAGGTAACCTGCGAGGACGAGGAAGAAAATACCGTAA
>CAYLYL010000075.1:0-1973 GCA_964388095.1 uncultured Candidatus Saccharibacteria bacterium
GACAATGTGTGAGTATGTAGTAGAATATGCTGTTAGAGATCATTGCACCTAAGCACCGCAACCTCAAGAAAAGAGGAGATTATGCCATCATGGAATTCGTATATGATCCAGAAAGGCTAAAATGGATATTGACCAAGAAAAACTTTTCCAACCCTGAAAAACTGCCTTTCGAATTCCCTGAAACAGATTCGAATGGCGGAAAGTTCACGCTGTCTATAACAAAAAAGGGCAGCGATGAAAAGGTTGGTAAACTCATGATACGACCCGGAGGAAAAATAACTCTTGTGGGAGATCGTGGTAAATTAACCTCCCTAAAAAATTACCTGGAAGAAACTTTCCGAGTTGAGGTAAACTTTGAGCGCCCTGAAAAGGAGGTGACAAACGGTTAATGAGCTTTTCAAGAAGGCGGTGAAGGAAGTGGGGTTAAAGGAAGTCCGGTTTGAATCCTACTTTCCGGAAAACTGTTACACGGTAACAAGACACGGAAAAGAGATCTTGCGCCTTGTAATCCAAAGAGGTCACTACACCCTTTATGCCAGAAATGAAGTGATCTCCGTTGGAAAAGAAGTTGCGATCGCAGATGCTATCGGGAAATACTTTAAGAACGGTAAGAAAAGTTTCCCGATTGACCTTTGCTGGCATTGAAAAACCAAGTCGCTCCGGCCTCTTTGAGAAAGGCCGGAGCTTGTCTTATAACACCGTCAGCTTGTGAACTTTTAAAGTCCACAAGATGTTAATGAATCAATTTATTATTATATCAATATCTTTGGTTTAAGAATTTCTAATTTTGAGCTAAAATTGCTTTTATTCCGTTAGTATTGTATTATTTATCTCGGACAATCCTTGAGCGGGCTTGGGATAAAGCACCAGCATTTAAACTGGCGCTTTACCCCAAGCAACCACCAAACTACAAAGGAGTTCTTTAATGAAAAGGTTGGCGCCTGTCGTTATTCTGGTTACTGCAATAACAGCAACCGGTTTGATACCTCCTCCGCAACCGCTTAAATATCAGCAATATTTTCAGAATATTTTAGTCGGTTGGGAAGCTCCGGAAGAGCTCTTTCCCCGGCCACCCAAGCGTCTTCCCGACATTGGGCTGCTGATTAATTGGAGGATCTTCAAACGAGATAATCACCCGGAACAAATTATTGCTTCTCTTCCACGACCTGAGTTTGATCAGGAGGAAACAGGAGAGGCCAGCTATTACCACCCTCTTTTCCAGGGTAGAACGACAGCTTCTGGCGAGGTCTTTGACCAAGGTGAACTGACCGCTGCTCACAAGGAGCTGGACTGGGGAACCCTGGTCAAAGTCATCAACCTGGAAAACAACCAGGATGTAATGGTCCGCATTAACGATCGTGGGCCTTTTGTACCGGGAAGAATAATCGATCTTTCTAAAGCAGCCGCTCGAGAACTCGATATGATAAGTGATGGAGTGGTTGATGTTAAGATCAAATACTAAAGGACCGCCCGCGGTCCTTTTCCTTTTATATATAATTTTCCCCTTGACCAAAAAAGCAAAAAATATTATACCTAAATACTAATTATCAATTATTGGCATCCGCTATGGAAATAAGTCACGTCAGCTCGGCGGTTTTTATTTTTAAGAAAACCGCGCCCGACAGGTTATTCATTGAAATGAAAGATGACGGTTACCCGGTGCGATCATTGCGGGGTAATCTGAACCCTTTCGGCGGCAGTTGGTCGGCGGAAGACGCCGCCGACTTAAATCCTTACGACACCTTAACACGGGAACTGGATGAGGAGCTTACCTTCAAACCTCTTCTTGGGGATCAGAAAAATAATAATTATTCGGGATCGATCTCAACCGACACGACTGCAACCGCTTCATTTGCTCAACCGCCGAAAATAGACGATGAGCAAACCTTGAGACAGATAAAAGAACTGATAATACAAGAAAGCAGCTTTTACGGTCAGTTCCTTGTCCGGGCCTTTAAAGAGGTCGCCGATCA
>CAYLYL010000075.1:2073-3925 GCA_964388095.1 uncultured Candidatus Saccharibacteria bacterium
TATGCTCCCATCCCCCCATTACTGAGATCGAACCGTTTGTTAGCTATCAGGAACTAACCGACCGCTATTACTTGCCTAACTCTCCCCAACCGGCCACTGTTAGCCCCTCTTATAAGTAACGATATTTAACATTGTTAGCGACGCTAACAATGTTGTGCCGGTTAATTTATGGGCCGCCTTTTTAATTTTTATAACGGATTCTCCAAACTTTTTCTTCCCTCTTGACGTTGCATTCCACTGAACGGAATGTGAACCGTGAACCGACAACCTTCACCTTCTCGGGAGTGAATGGTTATTTCGCCGCCGGTCAGATCAACGATCGACTTGACTAAGTACAACCCCAAGCCGGTACCGGTGGTGTCTTTCTTTCGTACATTTTCGGCCCGAAAGAATTTAGTGAACAACTGCTTTTGCGAATCTTCCGGGATACCGTAACCGGTATCTACCACGTGAATAACGGCTTCTCCCTCGCCCTTTTCTACCGTTACTGAAATAGAGCCACCTTCCGGAGTATACTTAATGGAGTTCTCTATTAAGTTATTGAAAACCACCTCCATTAGATTGCTGTCCAGCTTGATCTCGGGTAAATGACCCACTTCCGGATAATTCTTTTCCACTTGCAGATGCTTTTCCTGGATCTGAGGAGCCAGCTGTCCAATGACGTTATCGATCAACACCACCAGATTTACCGGTTCGGGACTTACCGCCAGAGCACCCATTTCAATACGAGAAGCATTCAGTAAGGCGTTGACCATTCGTACCATCCGCTTGCTGGCCTCAAAGATCTCATTAACATACTGAGTCTGTTCGTCATCCAGCTCCAAATCCAACAGCAGTTCACTGTACCAGTTAATAGTAGAAGGCGGAGTCCTAAGCTGATGAGAAGCGAGTGATACGAACTCGGTCTTGGCCTTATCCATCATTACCTCCTTGGTAATATCTCTAAACACCTGCACTCCCGCTATGATCTTGCCTTCCAGTATTACAGCCGTGGCGCTAAAAGCCACCGGGAACTGCTCGCCTTTTTTGTTGGTCATATAGTAGGTATATTTATCTATATGAGAGCTTACCCGGGTGTTTTGTTCCAGGGCTTTAAGCAGCGGATGTTCCATTTTTACCGGTCGGGATTCTTGTTTTTCCTGAACCACTATCGGCATTACCTCATCCACCGGTTTCTCTTCAATATCTTCGCTTTTCCAGCCCAGTACCCGCTCGGCGGCATTATTGATCGATGAAATACGGCCGTTCTTGTCGGTGGTGATCAAGCCGTCCCCGATATATTCCAAGATGGCGGCATTAACCTTGCGAGCCCGCTCCTGCTGCAGCGCCGCCTCCTCCAGCTGGCGCGTTTGTTTCTGTACCTTTTCCTCCAAATTCTCCTTCAACTCCTTGGCGGTGTGAACAAAATAATAGATACCGTGACGCAACTCTTCCAACTCATCCCCGCTAAAGAGGTCCAACTGAAGCGGCGCCTCGCCTACTCGTGACTGATTTATGAAATTGGTCAGTTTTTTCAAGGACTGAGAAATTATCAGTATTATCATAACCCCAACCACCACTACCAATGTTGATATTACCAACAAGGTAAAAAGATAATTATACAACTGGCTGTTAACCCAACCCAAAAAATGAGATGGTAAATAATTAATGGAGATAAATATATCGTCGCTATACGGCAGTTTCACGAATGAGATCATTTGATTTTCCAGGCGGCGATCAATTATCACTCCCCGTTCATTTTCTTCAACGTAAGCACGGGTCTCGGCCGAATAAAAGGAAGGGAACAAAATGGAGTTAAGATATAGTTCATTGGTTACCGCCAAATAATCACGATCCTGCCAACGAAAGATGT
>CAYLYL010000076.1:0-3582 GCA_964388095.1 uncultured Candidatus Saccharibacteria bacterium
AAGGGTTTACTATAAAGAAGTATTGTTGTATGATATTTTGCTATGAACGATAAGTCAATTCAAGAACCCAATGATAGGTTTGATCCCGGTAATAAGTTAACTGTTAAGGGAGCTAGAACTCATAATCTCCAGGATCTGTCGGTTTCTATTCCTCGAAATACAATGACGGTATTCACCGGTCTTTCTGGTTCCGGTAAATCGTCGCTGGCTTTTGATACTATTTTTGCCGAAGGTCAAAGAAGGTATGTTGAGTCGTTGTCTTCTTATGCGCGTCAGTTTTTGAGGCAAATGCAAAAACCCGACGTTGATGAGATAACCGGATTATCACCCGCTATTTCCATAGATCAAAAATCGCGCTCCAACAACCCCCGTTCAACGGTGGCCACAATAACCGAGATCTATGATCATTTACGGGTATTATTTGCTCGGATCGGACGTCCGCACTGTTTGGAATGCGGTCGTCAGATAGAAAGGTTATCTCACAATGAGATCAAAAATTTACTATGGAGTACGGTAAAAGAGAAGAGTGAAATTGGAGATGACGGAAGTCGCCGTCTGCAACTTTGGGCGCCGGTGGTTCGCGGCCGAAAGGGTGAACACTATCAGTTGCTTTATGATCTGTTGAACAAAGGTTATCAACGGGTTCGGGTTGACGGCAGTGAAAAAAAACTTAATGATCGGATCGAATTGACCAAAAATCATCCGCACCACATTGAAGCTTTGGTAGATGATATCGAGTGGAACGATCTTTTTATAAATCCGGATGAGGCTGAAGAACGAATCGGGGAAGGGCTGGAATATGCCTTAACCGAAGCTAATGGATTGGTTCGGATAAGCATTATCGGCAAAGATGGCGGTGAAGAGGAAAGCTTTCTTCTTTCATCCGACTTTACCTGTCCTTACGATGGGTTTACATTTCCGGAGATCGAACCGCGTATTTTTTCCTTCAATTCCCCTTATGGAGCGTGTCCCGAATGCAAGGGTTTGGGCAGGCGTTTCTTATATGGTCGTGAGGATTGTCCGGTTTGCCAAGGGGCCCGCTTACGGCCGGAGGCGTTACGTATCTTGATCGGAGATAAGAATATTGTGGAATTTACTGATCTAAGTATTGAGCAAGCGGTAGAATTTTTATCTGAAGTAAAATTGACCGAACGGGAAAAAAAGATCTCGGCGGTGGTGTTGAAAGAGATCGAAAAACGACTTGATTTTATGCAGCGAGTCGGTATCGAGTATTTGAATTTAAACCGACGAGCTCATACTCTTTCCGGCGGAGAGGCACAACGCATCCGTCTTGCTTCCCAGCTCGGTTCCGGCTTAGTGGGAGCGCTATATGTTCTGGATGAGCCGACTATCGGACTTCACCCCCGAGACAATCGCCGATTAATAAACACATTACTTCATCTGCGAGATCTGGGAAATACTATAATTGTGGTAGAGCATGACGAAGATACCATTCTGGCGGCCGATCATTTGGTTGATATCGGGCCGGGGGCCGGGGTACACGGCGGCCAAGTGGTGGTTCAGGGAGGTCTTGAGGAGTTATTACACAACGAACCCGGTGATTCCCGAACTTTGCAGTATTTACAGGGCAGGAAAGAAATAGCTCTACCCAAGCGGCGTCGGTCAGAACCGGCCGGAAAATTAATGATCCGCGGTGGAGAGGTTTTTAATATTTGCAATATGGATGTTGATATCCCTCTCGGCAAATTTAATGTAGTAACCGGGGTGTCGGGGTCCGGTAAATCAACTTTGGTTTACGAGATCATCTTAAAGAATTTGCAAGCCAGGCTTAGTCGTCGACACCGCACAGCTGAAGTTTACAACTGTAGTGATATCAAAGGTACCGAATATTTAAGCCGAGTGGTGTCGATTGACCAACGTCCCATTGGTCGTACTTCTCGTTCCAATCCGGCCACTTATACCGGAGCGTTTACTTTTATTCGGGAACTGTTGGCAGAAACCCCGGAGGCCCGGGCGCGAGGTTGGAAGCCGGGTCGGTTCTCGTTCAATGTTAAAGGCGGTCGTTGTGAAACCTGCAAGGGTAAAGGAGAACTGGAAGTGGAGATGCATTTTCTTCCCACTATTTTTGTACCGTGTGATGTTTGTGGCGGCAAGCGATTCACTAAAGAAACTCTGGAAGTAAAATATCGCAAACAGAACATCGATCAGATACTTCATATGACCATAGAAGAAGCACTTGATTTTTATCAGGACATTCCTGCTGTTTACGACCGGTTAAAAACCTTGAATGAGGTGGGGTTGGGTTATCTGGAGTTGGGACAGTCAGCCACTACTCTCTCCGGCGGTGAAGCTCAGCGGATCAAGGTAGCCTCTGAGTTGTTCCGGTCTCATATACAAAAAACCTTTTATATTCTAGATGAACCGACCATTGGTTTGCATTATGATGATGTTCAGAAACTGCTACAGGTGTTACAGTTATTGGTTGATAAGGGTCACACTATCTTGGTTATTGAACATAATCCTGATTTCATAAAATCTGCCGATTACTTGGTTGATATCGGTCCCGAGGGCGGTGACCGAGGCGGTCGAGTGGTGGCCAAAGGTACTCCGGAGCAGGTGGCGGAAGTTTCAGGATCGCACACCGGTCGGTTTCTTAAAGAAAAATTGAATAAGAACAAAAAGAACAAAAAAGCCGAATAAAAGGAGACATACTGTATTGAATCAATATACTTTGAAGATCAACGAGTTATATGAAAGCCTTTTTATGTTCACTACCATACTTTTGAGCGAGTGAGTAGTAATATCAAACTTCGCTAAACGAGTGGTTAGGCGGAAATACCTAGCTGATCGCGCATCAGATCATCTACTGATCGGTACAGGTCATTGATACTGCCGGAGTTATCTAAACGATAGTCGGCCATTTTAGTGACCGCTGGTAAATTTTGAGCGTTAGGGTCGGTATCTTCCGACTCTTTTCTTTCTTGTTCTTGGAACTGTTCCAGGGTTACCTGATCTCCCAAACGGTTACGTTGTTGCGCTCGCCGGTATCTTATCTCGATCGGTGCCGTGCAGGCAATTAATACTCCTCCCTCTTCTTTTACTCGACGGGCTTCATTAATAGCTCTAATACCACTGAGGACCAATCTTGGCGGCGGGTCAATTAAGGAGCGACGGACCAGCACGTCACCACCCTGATCGGTCCTTAATTTTTTTGCACCGGTTCGAAGGTCATCCCGGTCGGGCTCACGTCCCAGTTGTTGTGTTAATATTTCCCGTAACAAATCACTGGTGGAGATATGAGTAAAACCGTATTTTTCTTCCAAATAATCGGCTATAGTGTCTTTACCTCCGGCTAGTTGTCCCACCAGACCAAGCAGGGAGGCGGATCGGTTGTAACGTTCACTCGGCATAATTTTTATTTTCGTTATCTTACTATAAAAGGAGAGAAATTAAAAGCCGGTGTATGATATTTCAGCCCGTACTAAATTTATTTAACACCGGGGATGTAAGGGGGTGTAAAATAAATTTAGTGCGGCGACGGATTAGAGTCGCTTTATAAAACCGGATTCCCTTGCAATTTATAGTAATTTTTAATATACTTGCTCTATATGGTTAATAGAA
>CAYLYL010000077.1:0-3533 GCA_964388095.1 uncultured Candidatus Saccharibacteria bacterium
GCCGGTGGGAAAGATGACATTGGCTACATCGCCTTCTTGTTCATACCACTCTTGCGGAGCTAAAATATCATAAGGTATTTGAGCTATTACCTGCGAGGGGTCATTGAGATCCAACAAGGCGGCCTTGGCGGTGTAGGCCCGTTCCCGTTCTTCCCCGGCCGAGGTTTTGTCTTCCACGTGGTGATAGATCAATAACCAACCGGCTTCGGTTTTGATAGGCGGCGGACCGGCTCCGATACGGTGGTCGTGTTGGTGGGTGGGCTCAATTACCAACTGATGATCACTCCAGTTCAAGAGATCGTCGGAATAAGAGAGCCAGATAGCGGGCAGTTGCGGCAGGTCCTCCACCGCCGAAGGAAGGGGTATCTTTATCTCGGAAGCCAACGGATGATCAAACCAGTGGCGACACCAGCGTTGCGGACGATGAAGAAGAGCATAGCGACCGTTGATCCGCTCCGGGAACAGAACCGCGTTCTTATCATCCACCCGCGATAAAGAAATGGTCCCCAGCCGATCAAAGTGCTGCAGATCTTTGCTGACCGCCAAACCAACCGAGGCCTCAAGCGGTACTTCGCGGTGGGTAACCGGCCCGCCGTTCTGCAGGATGCGCTGGGAGATGGCGGTATAAGTGAGATAATATCTATCTTCAATTGGGGTCAACCGGGGGTCTTCTACCGCCCAGCGTTCAAAATCGGCTCCCGGTTCAAATACCGGCTGATCGGATACCCGCTGAAGATCAGCGCCGTCGCAAGCGGCCGCCAAACCGAGGCGGGAGATATAGTATTGGTATTCACCCACCGCCCGATAAAGAAGATAGGTCGTACCACCCCAACGCACCGCCGCCGGATTGAACACCGCCTGACTCTCCCAGCTATTTTCAGTGTTGGGAGACAGGACCGGGTTGTCAGGATGTCGAGTAAACAGCATAAAACACCATTTTTAGAGTAGAATTATTATATACCCGAGCCGATACTGACTCAAGTAGTAAAAGGTGGTGGCTTAAAAAACCGCAGCCACACGACGCTAACGCGCCGTGTGGCTTTTTTATTCACCCTCGTTGTGCAACAACAAGGGGGATTTTTTCTCTTTCAGCCTTGCCCAAATCCATTGGACAAAACTTTTTTTTGCAGGGGTCACAATAGACCCCGGTCGATGAATTATAAAGAACAAGGCAAAAAGGTGTATATCTTCCTTGTACTGCGCTTCTTGCCTCCTTTACCTGCACCCCCCTTTGAGTGTCGGGGTTAAAACGGTTCGTTATTATAAATTTCTCTGTTTTCTGTTTCTTTTCTCTTTTCTTTCCTCCAGCTTCCCCTCTCAAAACCTTGATAACATCCTGGGCTTGCTGTCCAGATATTTCTTCTGTCTTTGTTCCCATCTCCCCTTATCTCCTTCCTTGGCGCCAGAATTAACTGATGACTAGTGACTAGTGACTAGTTTTTAAACAACACTCCCATCAAAAAATAATAAGGGTTTTTAGCAAATAGTCAACCCTTTGTAAAATATAACTGTTGAAAAATGCCGCCCTCGGTTAGCGACCGGTGCTGCCAAACCCGCCGGCTCCGCGGGAAGTGTCGGACAGCTCTTCCGTCTCTTCTATCTCGGCCGTTACTACCGACTGGATCAATAGCTGAGCCACTTTGTCGCCGACCTTAAAGGTTTGCTCCTGCTGCGAAAGATTGACCATTCCCACTTTCACCTCGCCACGATAATTGGAGTCCACCACTCCCCCCAAGATCTTCAGTCCGTATTTATGCGACAGGCCGCTTTTATCCCAGATCAAACCGGCGTAGCCGGCCGGAATCTCAATCGCCAAACCGCTAGCTATCTGAACCCGCTGACCCGGCTCCAGTGTTACTTCCTCGGCCGCCAAAAGATCCAGTCCGGCATCATCCTGATGAGCATAAGAAGGCAGAGGTATGTTACTGCTGAGTCGTTTGATCTTTAGTTTCATAATAATTTGGTTCATTTTCCCCTGACATAGCATCTCGCCGGGAGATCGAGCTATCGGTTGCGGCAGTTTAATTAAAACCGGCGTAACAACCATCCTGTAGCGAAGCAGAATTAGATGCAGCTTGTTCTTGAGAGAGAGTTTTTTCACCGGTTAAGCTGATAATTTCCTGCAGAATATCGCTATGGATCTCTTCTATCTTTTTGGTGCCGTCTATTAGCTTATGGTCGTACTCGGAAAACGCCTGCCGAAAGCCGTGACGAACTCGCCGGTGGAAATCAATTTCTTCCTTTTCATTGAATCGATTGTACTCCTCTCGCTCTCGCTTGCGGTTTCTCTCTACACCAACCTCCGGCGGTATGTCCATAAAAATATAGAGGTCCGGTTGAAAACCGTCTAACGCCAACTCGTTCACTTTCTTGAGTAACGGTAACCGGTTCTCCTGTTGTCGTCCATAGATCTGATAGGCAACCGTAGAGAGACCGAACCGGCTGGAGATAACGTTACGCCCGGCTTCTAGGTTGGGTTTTATCACCTCGCGCAGAAGTTGAGCGCGCGAACTGACCAATAACAAAAGCTCGGTCTCGGCACACATATTGTCACTGTCGCTTGAAAGCAAGGTAGAGCGGATCTGCTCGCCGATATTGGTACCACCCGGCTCGCGGGTAAAAACAAACCGGTCGCTTGGCAACCGCTCTTTCAAGAGATCGATCTGGGTGTCTTTGCCGGAAGCTCCGCCCCCTTCAAAAGCTATAAATTTGCCGGTAGTCATAATTTTTCCAGAATATTAGTTAGTTGCTGTTTAATTTCCGGCAGTTTTTGCACAGCGGTATTCCAGACTAAATCAATATCTACCCCGGCATAATCATGAATCAATATATCGCGCATACCAGCCATTTCTTTCCAAGATATTTCAGGAAAATCGGCCTTAAAATTATCCGGGATGTTTTTTACCGCTTCGCCAATTATTTCAAACCGCCTAATCACTGAATCCTGCACTTGAACATCTTCAACAAAATCTTCTTGAGATACACCCTCCAGATAGCTTTCAATTTTTTCTATACTATCGAGTATATCTTGCAAATACGGTTTAATATCTTTAGCCATAAATACTGACTTGATTTTCTAATATATATTGGCGGCGATTAGGATTTACAGAATTAAAGGTAACAACATCCACCTCTCGACCCAGTTCCTCTTTTAGTTCCGAGGAGAGAGCCGACAGATCAAAAAGGGTGCTGCCAACCGGCATTTCCACCAGTATATCAACATCGCTCTGCTCATTGCTTTCGCCGCTTACTACTGAGCCGAACAAAGCCGCCTTGGGGACATTATAGCGTTTCAGTATCGGTTCAATTTGAGCGACTATCTCTTGCTGAGTAAGCGTGTTCATACAGCAATAGAATAGCAAAATTATGCCGAGTTGTCATTTTTAAAGACAAAACCCCGCGCGTCTCACGACGGGCGAGGTCAGAGGTTTTGCTTTATTCAGGCCGATCAGGCCGACAAGGGGTTACTGGTGGTCGAGAACCAGACATTCTACAGGAACTATTACAAACATCCTGTCGTCAACTTGTTCTGC
>CAYLYL010000078.1:0-3435 GCA_964388095.1 uncultured Candidatus Saccharibacteria bacterium
CAGGTGATATCCTATGCTCTGGGTCCTCAAGGGACTAACATTCATCAAGCGGCCAAGGGATGGCAGATCTCTTTAGGAATTGAAGATAAGTCCAAAATCGAGCTCGTGGAGACGCCGGAGATCGGGCTGGAAAAAGCTCGGGAACTGCATGATACCGGGACTCTGCCGATCTTCTGGACCTGCGCGGTGTTTGCCCGTTTGTATCGGCTATTTTTTGAGCACCCGGAAGGGCTGCCATTTTTCTTCTCTTATGAAATGCCGCTGGACGAGATGCAGTTAGCATCCAATCCAGTGAAAGCAGAGGGGATTATGGAACTCATTGGGAAGAAACGGGATCTCCTCGGAGTTCGAGTGGCTTCTCATGTTTCCCCGGCCCCCTTGCTGAACCCGCTGGTTGAAATGGGTGCAGAGGTCGTTGACGCCCAAAGCAATGCTCAGGCGGCCGAAATGTGCCGAGATGGGGAGGTCGAGGCCTGCATCACGACCCAAGCAGGCCAGTCTCTCTATGAGTTGGAAACTCTACACATTTTCGGCTCGCCACCGATGATTTTTTTCGGTGGAATAACCCAGAGCGGAGCCAACCTCCTGCTCCAGACTCGGAGGTGATTCACACTTGTCTCAAGGCCCGAGCTTTCGAGCTCGGGCCTATTTTGTTATATAAAAAACATGTTAAAATTAAGTTAATGACACAAGGAACCAACCAACAGCAACAAAAAACTTGCGCCGTAATAGGCGCCCGCGGCGATATGGGCCGATCTTTAACTGATCTATTTAAAAAAAATTATCAGGTACTGGAAATAGATCGCGGTAGCGACCAAACTACTTGGGACCAAGCGTGGCAAGCCGATATTATCTGGCTCAGCATCCCTCGCCAAGCCGTACCCGAACTAATGAACAACCGAAAACTGCGATCGGACCAAGTAGTGGTAGATATCTGTTCGGTAAAAAGAGGTTTGAACGAAATAATCAAAAATACCGGCGCCATTCATCTATCGCTTCATCCGCTTCACGGCTCTAATTTACCCCTCACCGGCCAGAGGTGGGTATTAGTACCTACTGAAAATTCCAATGAGGTACCCTATCCCGCCGATCAGATACTGGAATTTTTGAAAGAACGAGGAATTACCATTTTCCCGGCTCAAAACGAAGAACACCACGACCTGATGATGGGATTAACCTTGTGCCTGCCGGAGATATTGACCTTGACCTTAGAGGATATGCGGCAAGCTTATTTGGAACAAAACCAAGTTGAGCCATTAGATCAAAACGATCTTATGCGCTGGGCGGTACCGGCTTCCAACAGTTTGTTCGGCGCTTACTATCACATCATAAATAGCACTCCGGAATGGCTGAGGTTGGAGTTGATAGAAAATGCTTATGGCCAATTACTGACTGCCGCCCAAAAAGGGGCTCGGAATTTCTCGCAACTGGAGGCCGGAGAAATAAAAAAACGAGTAAAAAAACAGTCCCAATTAATAAAAGAAATACCGGAGGCAGAAAGACAGAGGATCAGAAGATGGGTAGAAGAATGGTTCGCTGACTCCACCAAAACGTTCTTTAAACAAGAATCCGAGACCCGTACCAAACCCGCCCTAAAGATCCAGTGGTCGGAGAAAGCCGACCAACTGTTCCCCGAGAATAAAGAAATGTCGGTGGGCATTCACGGTATAGACGGCTGTTTCACCCAAGAGGCCCTGGAAAGGTTCCTGGAAGAAAGCGGTATTCCGATCGATAGAGCTAAACCAACCTTTCTGATAACCGCCGAAGAGGTGTTAAAATCGGTGGCCGCCGGTCAAACTGACTACGGAATTTTCGGATTGGCCAACTCCGGCTCCGGCGCCTATGTTACCAGCCTCGGACCGATCGGTGACTACCGGTTCCGGGTTAAGGCGGTCATCGGAATGGAAATAATGCAGTGTCTTTTAGCTCACCCCGAAACTTCTTTCGAGAACATTGGCGAGATATTCGGACACCCACAGGCCGTAAGCCAGTGCCGCCATACTTTAGCCGAACATTACCCCGACCTAACGGTCCGGTACGGTACCGACGAAGATGACACGGCCTTGGTGGCCAAGCAAATAGCCGAAGGTGAACTACCTCCGGAAACCGCCACCTTGGCCTCGCAACTGGCCGCCAAACGCTACCACCTGCAAGTTCTCTCTTATAATATGCATCACGACCCCAATAACACTACCACCTTTTTGTTAGTATCCCAAAACCGTTCCGCTGATAAATAAATCAGAAAGATTATTATTTTGAGGTATTTTCCGTTTCTTGCATAGTGTTTATTTGACCTTACTCAGAAGCAGACTAAGAAACAGATCAAATTTGACAAATTTTGAGCAATAAATAAAATGGAGTATATAAGATATGATAAACAGTAAACCGACATCCCCGAGAAATATTATTGCTATTATTAGCATTATTATTACCTTTGCCCGCGGGGAGGTTGGTTACTGTTAGTGTAATTTAAATAATAAATCAATTTCAAAAACCTCCCCGTTAGGGGAGGTTTTTTGTTTGGCTCTGCGCCGCTTCGTCCGGATCCTTGGACTCAAAAGAGTTTGAGTTCAGGGATCCGGGAGAATGTGACTCTCGGATCAAATGTTGTTCTTTAGGGTAATACCCCTACTTGATAAGGAGGACGAATAATGGCCGCTGTTGCTGAGTTTTATGTTAGGGTGAAAACGGAAGGAAAAGCCCATATTGAAATTAGAAATGATATGGGCCGCTGGGATATCAGAGAAGTTGAAAACCTTGGAGAGGTTGTAGACTTTTTCTCTCAGCATTTTCCCTCTCTTGCGGAAGAAGTAGAAGCAATGCTTGCTCTCGTAGAAGAGGGAAAGCCAGCAACTTTGCACTTCCGTCCTCCCGATCCTATTACTCTAGTGATAGGTGGGAGGGTGAAAACAGAGAAATAGGGATAAAACACTTTTTTGGGAGGACCACAACCCTCCCTCTTTTTTATACCAAAAAACTCTCAATATATAAGATGTATGAATCAACACATCCACTTGACACACAGATCTTTTTGGCTAACATATAAGTATAAAAGGATTTATGGAACTGAGATACTTAAACCTCGCCCTCGTTGTAGTAGTGGTAGTAGTTATCCTCGCTTGAGGGGAGGTTGAGTAGTGTTACAATTAACTTAAAACCTCCCCTCTTGGGGAGGTTTTACTTTTTGAGCCATCTTAATAATAGATATAATTTATGAAAGAGAAATACTCAAACCCGGTCCTCGTTGTTGTAGTAGTGGTGGTAGTCCTCGCTTGAGGGGAGGTTGAGTAGTGAATATAAAGATCCAATAACCTCCCCTTTCGGGGAGGTTTTAATTTTTACTCCGGATCACTGAAGCCGTTTACAGGGCCTTAGCGACCCGAAGTAAAAATCCCGGCCGGCCGGCGTGCGGCCGTTGAAAGGTTAAGGAAATAC
>CAYLYL010000079.1:0-3407 GCA_964388095.1 uncultured Candidatus Saccharibacteria bacterium
TACCATACTGTGGATTGTTATAATATGTTAATATTTAAGGTAATCGATAACAACAATATCTACCACTAACCATTATGACCAAGACAGCCAAATACACCATGGGCTTAATAAGGATATTGATCGGCTGGATATTTATCTGGAGGTTTATGGACAAAATGTGGGACCTGGATTTTAACCCCGAAGCACACCGGTCCTGGTTTGGCTCGATTCGAGAACTTTTGCTAACCGCCCAAGAAGGTCCGTTCAGCGAGATGTTTCATAGCATGGCCGCCACTGAATGGTGGTATTTGTTATTGCTTTTGTTTGTGGGGGCCGGTTTGATACTGGGTATATTTACTCGTATATCGGGAATACTCGGCGCAGTATTGATGCTACTACTGTTTATCCATAACTATCCGCCGGCCGATAACCCGTTGGTATCGCATCATCTTGTTTACGCTCTCTTGTTCCTGTTCTTCGCTTTCAGTTCAGCCGGACAATGGATGGGTCTCAATAAGTGGTGGTCAGAAACCCGAATAGTGTCCAGTTTGCCGTTTTTAAAATAACCAACTAACCATATCGCCCTGCTTACTATGACCTCTACAACAACAGACGAACAGTCCTCCCAAAAGAATATCACGTGGCATACTTATTCAACTGAAGAGGTCTGCCGTTACTGGAGCAGCAACAGTCAAAACGGCTTGAGCGAAGAGGAGGCGCAAAAGAGATCTCACGACTGGGGACCCAATCAATTACCCGAACCGGAGCCGGACACTCTGCTGCAGATATTTTTAAGACAATTCAAAAGCCCCCTCATCTATTTACTGTTGGTGGCGGCAGTTATTGTGTTACTGTTGGGTGAATATGTTGACGGCGGTATTATCTTGTTCGTTTTGATATTTAATGCCGTTATCGGTACCATCCAGGCCTATAAAGCCCAAAATACTTTGGAAGCTCTTAAACGCTTTGCCGAAACCGAGGCCACCGTGATCCGTGAAGGGAAAAGCCGGGTACTGCCGGACAAACAGATAGTGCCGGGCGACATTATACAGTTACAAGAAGGCGAGAAGGTTCCGGCCGACGCCCGGATTATCAGTGCTCATAATTTGGCCATCAATGAATCCGCCTTAACCGGCGAATCGGAGGCCGTTCATAAATACTCCGACACCCTGTCGGAGGACAAGCTGCCGCTGGGCGACCGCCGCAATATGATCTACAAAGGCTCTAATGTAGTATCAGGAAAAGCCACTGCAGTAGTAGTTGCCACCGGTCTCCGAACTTACATCGGGCAAATATCCAGCGAGATAGAAGAGATGCAAACCGAGATCCCGCTACAGAAAGATGTGCGCCACCTGTCGCACGCCATCATAGTGGTGGTGCTGATCCTGGCAGTTTTCATTTTTACCGCCGGCATCTGGATAACCGGCGAAGAAATAGCCGAAATGTTCCCGCTGGCGGTAGCGGTGGTAGTCTCCGCCATCCCGGAAGCGCTGCCGGTGGTTATGACCCTGCTTTTGGCAACCGGCGTTTGGCGAATGAGCAAACGAAATGTTTTGATCAAACAGCTTCAGGCAGTAGAAGGGTTGGGGGAAGCCCGGGTTATAGCTGTAGATAAAACCGGCACCATTACCTGCAATCAACTGGTAGTTCGTGAACTCCACTCTCACGGTAATGCTTATGCAATAAGCGGAGCCGGTTTCGATCCGCACGGCCGGATATCATCTCAAACCGAAGACAAAGAAATTGAAGGCGACAGTGATCCTTATCTTTTCCATTTCGCTTTAATATCAGCCTTGGCTTCCAATGCTCAACTGTATCCGGTCTCCGGCAGCGAACAATTCAAAGTAACCGGCGACCCCACCGAGGCGGCGCTGATGGTTCTGGCGGTCAAGGCCGCCAATTTGGATAAGAAGCAACTGCTGGAAAAATACCCTTTGGTTGATGAGTTACCTTTTGACTCATCCAATAAATACCACGCCTTGCTTCATTACAACGAACAGGGCGGCAAATGGCTTATTGTAGTTGGTGCACCGGAAGTACTGCTCGATAAATGCAGCCGTATCTGGAAAGGAGACGAACAGCAGGAACTAACCGAAGAGTACCGCCGGGAAATTGAAAAAACCGTTGAGGAATTATCCGGTCGCGGACTGCGGGTGTTGGCAATGGCGGAAAAAGGCAGTTCTGCTGATAAGTTATCGTCTGAAGAAATAAACGGGTTAGATCTGGTCGGTCTGACAGCAATGCGCGACGGTTTGCGAACCGGAGTTGATCAGGCGGTCAAAACGGCTCATCAGGCCGGGGTCAAGGTGGTAATGATCACCGGTGATCATCGCATCACCGCTCAGGCCATTGCCCAAAAGGCCGGCATTTACAAGTCCGGCGATACTGTCATAGAAGGGTATGAGATAGATAAACTGACTGACGAACAGTTGGCCGAGAAAGTAGAGGACTGTACGGTTTTTGCACGAGTATCGCCGGAACATAAATACCGGATAGTTTCGGCCTTTCAGGCGCGGGATGAAATAATCGCTATGACCGGCGACGGAGTTAATGACGCTCTTTCTCTGGTAGCGGCGGATCTGGGTATGTCGATGGGGCGTCAGGGAACCGAAGTGGCTAAAGAGGCCTCGGATATGGTCATTATGGACGATGATTTCTCAAGTATTATTGCCGCCATTGAAGAAGGCCGCAACATTTATCAAGGCATTAAAAAGGTGGTGCTCTTTTTGTTCGCTACCAGTTTGGGCGAGATAATTATTATCACCGGCTCGATACTGCTAGGGCTTCCGCTGCCGATAACCGCCGCTCAGATCATCTGGATAAACTTCGTAACCGACGGTTTTTTGGTAACCGCTTTGGCTATGGACCCCAAAGAAGAAGGTTTGTTGCGGGGCAGTTTTAAGCGACCCAGCCGCTGGATAGTAGACAAACCCTTATTACAGAGGATGGTCATTATGTCAACAGTTATGGCGGTCGGCAGTTTGGTGTTATTTATGAACTTCAAACCACAACTGGAGGAGTATTACCCGACGGCGGTGACAGTAACCGTCTCGGCTATAGCGGCTTTTCAGTGGTTCAATATCTGGAACTGCCGTTCGGATCGAAAATCGGTCTTTCAGATGAACCCCTTAAGCAATCTATATCTGTTGGGAGCGTTTCTGCTGGTAATAGCTCTTCATGTAACGGCTATATATACACCCCTCTTGCAAGACATTTTAGATCTGGTACCTCTAGGTATTACAGAATGGCTGATCATCATATCTACCGCACTCACCGTTATTTTGGCTGATGAATTATGGAAGCTTTTAAGACGAAAAGTTGATGAACAACCGGCTTCAACATTTCAGCAAACCTTTAAATAAGTAGTAATCGACCACCTGCCTGTAAGGCAGGTGGCTTTGGTCAGGCCGGCTACGCCGGCAGGGCGG
>CAYLYL010000080.1:0-3365 GCA_964388095.1 uncultured Candidatus Saccharibacteria bacterium
CATTTGGCGGAGGAGGTGGGATTCGAACCCACGGTGCCCGTGAGGACACAACGGTTTTCGAGACCGTCCCGTTCGACCGCTCCGGCACTCCTCCAGCTTTTAGATCTTATGAATAATCCACATTAAAATTAACAAATTTTTGCGTTTTAGGCAAAAATCTGTTATATTTTCTTCTGCCTGACAGCTGTAAGCTATTAGCTCACAGCTGACTCACGGGCCCCATCGTCTAACGGCTAGGACGCTACTCTTTCAAGGTAGAAATGGGGGTTCGATTCCCCCTGGGGTCACTCGCAGAAAAAAGCACGCTAGGCGTGCTTTTTTAGTACGGTTTCCGATATTTTACCCTCTGTGTAGAGATAAGAAAGCGGCGAAAATTAGAAACGATAGACATAGATGGTTTGACCGGCGGGGGAGCGGTGAACGGATTCCGGTTCTTTTTGTTCCTCGGGAAAGGGAAAATCTATCGAGTAGACCACTGAATTGACCGGCAACTCCTTTTCCAGTTTGGGGAGTAATCTCGCGGTCTCTTTAGTTAACAGGTAGATTATAACGTGGGTGGCTTTGGTGAGATCGACGTCAAAAAGATCACTCTTTTTTAAATTAACAGTATCTCTTTTTTCTATATTTTTTCGTATCCAAAAGAGCAGGGCCGGCCAGTAATTCTTTTCTACTCCCCAGTATTCGGCTCTCGGCTCCTTAGAGTGGAGGGAGCTGAGTATCCGACCATCGCCGGATCCCAACTCATAAACCCGGCTTTGCGGGCTTAGTTCAATGATCTGTACCAGGAGATCAACGGTCTTTTTCTTACTTCTGACAAAAGGGGCTTCCCCGTTTGATAAGGTTGTTACCAGACTGACACTTAGGCTAATGACCACTAAACTAAGTATTATAGCAAGCAGATAAGTTGCTATTACAGGGAACAATTCCGTCATATTAAAGTTATTTTCAGATCGAAAACACTCCTCCGGACAATTTTGCTGTTAAGAAGTTTTCAGGTACATATAAATATCTTCCAGGGCTTTTATGGCGTCACCGCAGGCGATGTTGTTCTGGTGAAACAGGCCGTCAGTGCAGTCACCGGCCGCCCATAACCCGTCTGCTGCGGTGCGTTGGGTTCGGGGGTCAACCTTTATTCTGCCGTATTCATCCAGCAGTTTTGGTTCTTCTGATAGCGGGGCGGTGTTGGGTTTTAATCCGATCTCAACGAACACTCCGTTAACGGCCAGTTGGTGAGTTTGCTCGGTTTCCAGATCTTTATAAACCAAACCGTTGACGAATTGATCACCTGTTATTTTTTGTGTCTCGGCATTGGTAATTACGGTCATTCGGGGGTGCGAAGAAACCTTCTCTACCGTGATAGGTTCAGCTTTGAATTCTTTTTTGTGATGAAGTAAAGTTACGCTATTGGCCAGGTTAAGCAGTTGGGCGGCGGTCTCAAAACCGGCATTGCCGCCGCCAATAACCGCCACATCCTGCCCGGCAAACATAGGGGCGTCGCAGGAAGCGCAGTAGGTTATTCCTTTATTCTCGAATTCCTTGGCACCGGGAACCGATAATTTCTTACGGTAAGCACCGGCGGCATAGAGAAGGGTCTCGGAAAGCAACTCCTCGCCTTCGGAAGTGATACATTCCCATTTCCCTTCACTGTTTTGACTGACCGAGGTTACTTTAACTCCTTGTTTTATATCCAGAGCATCATCGGCGTAAGCATTAACGTGTTCTCGCAATCTGTTTTCAAATTCTTCGCCGGATAGCGACACTGTTCCGATCCAGTTCTCGATCTTTTCCGAAGACCCGGCGCTTTGACCGCCGAAACTTTCGGTTATAAGTACGCTTTTAAGTCTTTTACGGGCCGCGTAAACCGCCGCTCCACAGCCGGCGGGGCCGCCGCCGATGATGGTGAGTTCATACATAAGATCTTGATATTAAGATTAATTAATAATTACTGTTTAATACAGCTTTAATCGAAAAAACCTACCCGGAAACGTTTGGCGGGGAATTGAGGATTTATTTCAGCTTAGAACGTCTCAGAAAGGAAGGAACCGAACCCCAGTCGTCATCGTCATCGTCATCGCTGTTTTCTTGGTCCTCTTGCGCTTTTAACGGTTGTTCCTGCCGGGGTTGTTCCTCGGATAAACTGTTCTTTGACTCTTGTTTGGGAGGTAGTTTGTGGTGGATCTCTCTTTTTTCGGTTTTATCTTCAGCTGTGATCTGCTTGTCTTCGGTTTCTGATCCGGAGGTTTGACGTTGAGCTGCTTGTCGATGACGCCGAAGAGCTTCCTCGGAAAAACCGGAAGCTATAACAGTGATCTTGAGCTCGCCTTTTTTGAGTTTTTCATCTTTAACAGTACCGAAAATTATCTTGGCATTTTGATCGACCGAATTGGTGATAGTGTCAGCGGCTTCCTTGATCTCGTACATAGTCATATCATCACCGCCCGCTATGGAAAATAGCACTCCCTGAGCTCCCTCAATGGAAAGTTCCAATAGGGGAGAATTGATGGCTTTTTGGGCAGCTTCGGTGGCGCGGTTTTTCCCGCTGTTGCGTCCGATGCCCATCAAAGCGGTACCGGCGTTTTCCATAACTGCTCTAATATCGGCAAAATCGGTGTTTATTATACCGGGGTTGGTAATGAGGTCGGATATTCCTTCCACTGCCTGTTTGAGGATGTCATCACATAGGGCAAAGGCGTTCTTGGCGGTGGTTTCTTTGCTGATGGTCTGAAAGAGTTGGTCGTTAGGTACGGTGATAATGGCATCCACCATTGATTGCAGGTCTTTTATGCCGTCCTCGGCGTAACTTTTCCGCTGGGCTCCTTCAAAGGAGAATGGTTTGGTTACCACGGCGACAGTTAGCACTCCCAATTCTTTGGCGGTTTTAGCTATCAGCGGCGAAGCTCCGGTACCGGTACCGCCTCCCATTCCGCAGGCGATAAAGATCATATCGGCTCCTTTGATAACCTCTTGTATCTCTTCTTTGTTCTCTTCTACCGCCTGTTTTCCCAAATCAGGATTCATGCCGGTACCTAGGCCCCGGGTTAAGTTTTTACCGATATGGATCTTCTTTTTGGCCTTGGTTTGATGAAGATCTTGTGCGTCGGTGTTAATGGCGACAAAATCAACTCCCTGGACTTTGGAGTTTACCATATGATTGACCGCATTGTTTCCCGATCCTCCAACTCCGAATACTTTTATTCGGGCAAAGGCCTCAACGTCTGGTTTAACTTGTGGCATAGTAAATCAACTGCTTCTTAGCTAAATAATATTAATCTAATGATAACAGAAAAAAGTGAAAAATAAAACCGTGCGCTATAGACCACAAAAAATGTTACCGAGATCCTTACGGATAGTCCATAAATAGGTTA
>CAYLYL010000081.1:0-3299 GCA_964388095.1 uncultured Candidatus Saccharibacteria bacterium
CTTCACTTCGTTCAGTGGACCCGACTGGACTTGAACCAGCAACCTCCTCAGTGCAAATGAGGTGCTCTAGCCAATTGAGCTACGGGCCCGTCTAAAGACGGATACTAAAATACCATTATTTATTAACCACTGCAAGTTAACTCCTTGCTAATTCCATCAATGGCTGCTTTAAATGCTTCGAGATTTGATCACCCCCACCACCGATCCTATTAAAGGAATAAGCGAGCTGAATAAACCAAGAAGCAAAAAACTGAATCCGCTGAGAGCTACAACTATACCATATAACACCTTTTTTTCTTCATCCGCCTTCATATACCAAGAAGCCAGGAAGATAAATAAAGCTAATGCCACCCCCATAGTGGCGCTTCTAACCATCTGAGCGGCCTCTATAGTGAAACCTAATATTTCCATTCCGTCGTAAGCATCTACCAAAAAAATGGTCATAAAACCCTCAAGCAGCAAGAGCACTGCGCCTCCGGCCGTTAACAACCACCAGCCGGATGAACTGTCTATTACTTTTTTTATTTGGAGAGTTTTGGTTTGTTCCGTTTTCATATTGATTTATTTTACCATACTTGTTAACTGACAACCTAAAGATCAGAGCTCGTGTCGCGATCTCTGTGACAGAGCCAATTTTACCACATGTTCCAGGAATTCGGACATAGTTACCCCGACCGCATCCAAGGAAAGCGGCAGCAATGACGAGGGCGTGATCCCGGGAAGCGAGTTGGTCTCCAGGTAATATATCCCTTGTCGGGGATGCACTATGAAGTCAGTGCGGGAATAGTGCCGCAATCCCAAAACGCGATGCGCTGCTTTGGCGGTCTCTTGCAAGGTTAACTTCTCTTCCGGGCTAAACCGTCCCGGGCATATTTCCTGACTGATACCGTCATATTTGGAAGAGTAATCAAAAAACGGACGCTCCACCGGCGGCTGGATCTCGACCGGCGGAAGGGCATACAGATCTTCACCCCGCAAACCTTCAACTACCGCACAGGTTGCCTCGCGCCCCATAAGATATTGCTCCGCCACTATCACGGAAGATCGCTCCAGTGCGTCATTTAATCCGTTGACCAACTCCTCGGTGGTGCGAGCCAGTACTACCCCCACCGAAGATCCGCCGGCATTTGGTTTAATAATGACCGGCAAACCCAGTAAAGCCATTATTTCATCGGCCGCCGCTTCGGTATGCTCTCCATACCTTACTTTATAATGCAGAGGAACTTGAGTGCCGTACTCTCTTTCCATTAGTTCTTTAGCGGCACACTTATCCATCGCCAAAGCGGCGCTCACGGAAGCAGGGCCGGTGAACGGAAATCCTCGTAAGACCTTCTGCACCCGCCCGTCCTCGCCCTAGGTTCCATGTAGAGCATTAAAGATAACATCAAACCGGGGTAATATCTTATGCGGTTCATAAGGTACTTCACCCAGATGCCATACCGCTTGTGGATTAATATAAATATTCTCGGCTTGATAATGCTCCGGCAGATAGTTAAGTACCGCCTCCCCACTCTTGAGTGAAACCTCGTGCTCATCCGACGGTCCGCCGCTTAAAACCCCTATTTTTATAGCCATAACAATGTAATTGTAACACAACAGTAAAAATATCAATTGTGGGTAATTATATAACTCCCGTGCCAAGAATCCCTAATAAACAGGAGCATGCGTGGGACCTCACAAAACACTCGCTTATCTGAGGATCACTTTCTCTTTCTGTCCTTGTGGCGATGATAACTGATGGCGAAGCGGTGCGCTTCACGATTGACTCGCAAGATCTCTTCTTTCTTTTGCTCTATGACCGTTGATGATCCTAAAACATCTTTGGGGCGGTGCCGTTCATCCTTGACTACCGAAACCACCGCAATATTGAAGCCGAGCTCTTTTAAAGTTCTTAAAGCGGCCCGTCTTTGCGCCTCGCCCCCGTCAATAACTATCAGATCCGGCATTTGCCACTCACTGTGACTCATTCGCCTTTTTAAAATTTCCATTAAAGCGCCGGTATCATCAGGGCCGGCCGTTGATCGGATCTGGAACTTGCGATACTGATGTTTATCTGCCTCACCGTCAACAAACACTACCATAACCCCCACCATGCTGCGACCGGAATGATGTGCAATATCATATCCTTCGGTACGCTCGCCCGACTGGTAACCGTCCTCACTCCAGAAATCCTGCTTGAGCATTGATATATCTTGAATATGATCCAGTGCATAAAGCCGTTGCTTTATCTCTTGTGCCTGTTCGAACTTCTGCTCCTCGGCTTTGTTCATCATTTCGCGCTCCAGATTCTCTCTTAACCCCTTCTTGTGACCTTTTAGAAATTTCTTAATATAATTAATACGGCGACGGTATTCTTTTTTAGTTATTACTCCGGCACATACCCCGGGACACAACCCCAAAGAATAATTAAAGCACGGTCGAACCTTGGCGCGATCGCTGACTTCGCGATACGGTACACACTGATCACGAAAAGGAAATATCTTGCGAATTATCTTCATCGCTTCCCGAAGAGAAGATCCGGAGGGAAAGGGGCCGAAGGCCTCCTCAACCGGCAGCTCCGGATCCTGGCGCAGTTCCCGTTCCCGCTTAACCAACACTCTTGGATAATCTTCTCGGGTAATGACGACATAATTAAAGCTTTTGTTGTCTTTATCTCTGGTATTAAAAGGCGGCTGAAGTTTTTTAATATAGGCCGCTTCCTTGATAAGAGCCTCCAACGCCGAGCCGGTTGTTTCATAATTCAGATCAGCCACCTGGTCCATCATTCGAGCTATCCATTCACCGCGGCTTTTTGTGATATCACCGGTAAAGTAACTACGCACCCGGCTTTTCAGCGAAACCGCTTTTCCCACGTACAAAATATCTCCTTCGCGGTTCTTGAAGAAATATACTCCGGGCTCCTCCGGCAACTTTGGTATTTTCTTTTCTAGCAAGAAGGTCATAGCTATACTTTATGATAAAATTAGCGGTGATACAATGAAACTGTTTTAAAAGCTTATTAAATTCATTTATTATGTTGAAACAATTAAAAATAACCCTTAACTGGTGGCAAGCCGCATTGTACGAGCTGACCTTGCTGGCATTTGGTCTAGCCGTCGGATCTTACTGGCCGGAGATCTTTGACAACCTGCAGCTCCCTCTGCTCATTACGGCCGGATTAGCCGGCGGCTATATTCTCTCGTTATGGCTTAAGCAAAACCGTCGGTTGTTCAACAAAACCCCAACACCCGACAGCGATAAAGATCACCCTCCCCAACTTTGATTGGCAAAAAAATCATCATCTGTTACACTACACGGCA
>CAYLYL010000082.1:0-3177 GCA_964388095.1 uncultured Candidatus Saccharibacteria bacterium
CCTTCAGAGAGCATTTGCCTGGCAACTCTTTCCATGCCTTTTTCCATGCCTTTTTTTTCGGCGTCTTCCATGGACTTTTTGATGACTCTTTCTACGTTGGAAATAACACTTTTGTCGAATAACTCCCCCAAACACTGATGTTTGGGGGAGTCGCAGATGGCCTGTTGCTTCATCTGACTCAAGTAATGTCATGCCATTATTTTTTTGACATCGGTAGGCATAAGGATCGACTCAAATTTTCGTTCACAAACCAACTCGGGAGCTTTTTGGCCCATGCACTTGTTAGACCCGTATTTGAAAAACCGCCAAAGCAAGAGAAAATAACATTCTCATGCATTTTCGTAGTTTCTTCCTACCGTTCTGTCATTTTAATCATCTTTTCGATTTTGTGTCTGAAACTTAGATGGGGCCGCGCATCTTCCTGGAGCGATGTTCCCCGTCCTGAATCAGCAAGTGCTGGGCAGGGCTGAGCCGATTTCCTTCTTCACTGATGATATCCATAAAATAGTCACACTTTATTTCAAATTCGCTTTCTGCCGCAGGCACGTCTTTAGCGAAGCGCACGCATCTATAAACCCCTTCTTTTCCAGCTCTATCCAGCAGGCCGCAGTCGATACATTTTGCCAATTACTCTACCTCCCTCCAGGCACGGTTCTTCTCTTTATATGCCTTTATATACATACGATAACCCATACAAGAACATGTGTCAACATTCTTACATTGGCTTTAAGCCTGATACTATCCTAATGATTGAGCAAAATCCAGCAGGACCTCACGCTGCTCGCGGTAAACATCGCTAAAAAGTGGGGCGCAGCGCTTCAATTCCTGCTGACCGTTAAATCTGACGAGTCATCTGTACAACACTGCTGCTTGCCGCATCCTACACACACTCCCCGTCAACTCGCAGGGCAAGCCTCTGCCGAAGACGTTCAAGATCGCCGCCGAAAGTTTCGGCCGGTATGGTGCCGATGGCTTGCAGCAGGCTGCGCCTATAAGGGTCAAAATCTCCTTTTATTCTGTAATAGTTCCATTTTCCCTTCTTATTGGATTCCAAAAGGCCGGCCCTTGCCAGGGTCTGAAGGTGGCGTGAAATATTGTACTGGCTTTCTTGTAGGGCATCGACAACCTCACAGACACAAAGGCTTGTTTCAGCTTCTTTAGTGAGAAGGTTCATAATCCGCAGGCGAGTCGGCTCGCCCAGCGCCTTTAAAACCAAAATATAATCCTGCATAAGCAATCCCCCTTTAGATTTAGATAATATATGCATCGTTCTGCATACATGATAACGAGCGGGAACCTTTTTGTCAAGAAATATTAAGCCCATCCGACTGTAAACTATCAATCTAACTGTTCTGTAATAAACTCCTGAACAAGTTTGCGAATCTGATCCCTGGCCTCTCGGAATTTAGCCATTATCTCAGCTTCTGCTCCTTTAGCCCTGGCCGGGTCTTCCAGGGGCCGTAGTAATACCTATAGGCAAACGGTGCAGCTGAAATGATTAAAGATGCTGAAAAAGCAGAGAGTTGGTGTCGAAAATGGTCAAATATAGAAAAAGTTACCTGGATTCCTTATAAAAAATGCTCCAAAAAAAAGGGGGAATTTTGATTTGACGTAGAATTTTGGTGTGAAGATGAATAGGCCGGTAAACTTTTGAACCAGACAGGCTTGTAGCGATCCGGGATTACCCGAGGCAGGTGTAAGAAGCCAGCGTTCTATTACAGCTGCCAAGGCAAGGAACGGAAGAATAATGCCGGCCAGTATATTAACTGGAGTGAGTGAATATGAGAATGAAAAGCATTTTTTTCCTGGCAGTTTTGTTTATTGTTGTCCTGGCGGCAGCCCCTATGACAGTAATGGCCGAAACGGAGGCGGAGCAGGCCCGGGTCGGTGATCTTTTGCCGGCATATGAGGGCTACCGCTGGGGTGTGCTCGGTTTTGTCGATTACGGACATGATCTTTGGGTAACTTCCATTGAAATGAAGGAGGATGAAACGCTCTACAACCTGGAGGGGGCTGTGCACGACCTGTCCGGAGGTGAAGCCGATGCCGATTTTTCCATCCGGATGGAGTACCGGGTTACATCGGAAGTGCTCCTACAGGTCAAGGTTGAAGAAACCATGATGGATTCGAAATTTGACCGGATTGAACTGATTCGGGCTCCCCTGGAGGAAGGACACAGCTGGACCCAGGAGGTTACAGATCCCGACGGCACCGAACGAATGCTGGAATGCACAATTGCAGAAGTGTCGGGGCGTCCGGGCAGCCGTGTTTATACAGTACGCTATGAAGACCCGGATAGTGACTACTACGAAGAACGTGAAATCGGGGAAGGAGCCGGTGTACTTTCTTTCGAACGTTTCATGAGCGGTAAAGAGGAAGATTATACGGTTCATTATGATCTTTTTGAGGACAATACCGGGGTAGAACTGGACCTGGATTTTACGGATGTGGAAGCAGGGGACTGGTACGCAGAAACTGTAAGCAGAATGACGGTCATGGACATTCTTACCGGTTACCCGGACGGAACCTTTCGTCCCGGGCAGGATATTTCAGTAGCCGAATTCATTACAGTTGCAGTGGAAACTCTCGGATTTGAGGAAGATGCGGCCTCGGAAGCCTGGGAGCAGGTGGAGAATTACTATGAGATTCGCGACGGAGAACTGGTGCTGGTTCCCCGGGATGGACCAGTAATGCTGATTGAAGACGAGCCCTATCGCCTGGAAAGGGTTCATCCGCTCCAAACCCGGCTGGTCCAGGAGACCGTAACCGATATGATTGCCGATTACACAATGGAAATTACGCACCGCATGGGTGACGGACAGTGGCTCATGGACAACCGTGATGTCACTGTTGTCGAATAGATTGGAAGCAAAAAGATAAAGGACAGAACTGCCTGGCAGGCCGCACTCGAAGAAAAAGCCGCTTAATTGAAAAATTTTGCGGTTTTTCTTATGCAACCGCACCATCCGGAGAATATTAACTTCTTTTAAAATGCTTTTTGGGGCCATTCGTAATACATTCTTTCAAAATACTTGGGGATAGTCACCATTGTAACTGGAAGCATAAGTTTGTGATTTTGCTAAACTTACTCTTCCAGTTTTTAATTGTTTCCGCACGGTCCAGCATAAATACGATGCCGATCAGATTGACAAGGGGACGGGGTACTTGTCAACTTTT
>CAYLYL010000083.1:0-3087 GCA_964388095.1 uncultured Candidatus Saccharibacteria bacterium
CGCCTTGGTTGCAGCAATTTCATCAGAAGGCGACTATTATCCAAAAAGAATACGACCCGATAACTTCCCATCAGGAAGTAGAAGAGGAGTTAGAAAAATTAGGAAGAAATAATTTTGAGTTGATCAAGATCCCCGGGAATGACCATGATTATGGGGAGTTTTCTCTGATATCTCAATATTTATACTAAAAGCCCCCGTCAAAGCAACATTCCAACATTCGTACGAATGTTGGAATGTTGCTGAATTCAGCATGATTTATTAAACTTATAACATGGCAAAGCTTAAAACTCCTCGTCAGTTGGAAAAACACCTGAAAGGAATATCTAACCACCGGCGCATCGAAATACTTTTACTGCTGGACAAGCACCATAATCTAACTTTGGATAATATTGCCAATAATTTGGGGGTAGATATTAAAGTATGTAGTGAACACAGCAGACGTCTAAAAGATGCCGGTTTAATAGATAAAAATTATAAAGGAAGATATGTGGAGCACTCACTTTCTCCTTATGGTAAAGTGATGGTCAAGTTCCTTAAATCCTTTCAGAAAGAAAAATAACATTCTAACATTCGTACGAATGTTAGAATGTTATTGTTTTTTCTCAGATGTTATACATATTTAAAAAGGCGATGTTGAATAAGTACTGCATTATACTAAATACTTATATTAGGGTGGTTGAATTATTATATGAACGATCTGGTCATTTTTCTAGATATCAGTTGTTCATCTGATTTATTAACGGTTCATAAAAAATTATTAAAGCTAAAGAGTGAAAAATATGAATATTAAAACCCAAGATGAAAAAAATAGACTGTTGGTATTTGAACGGGGCGAGGAGGTGATCAGCGGTTTGCAGGATTTTTGCCGCAGCGAGGATATTGCAAGCGGCTGGGTGCAGGCCATCGGCTCGGCCGAGCAACTGGGGCTTGGCTATTACGATTTGGCCGGCCAAAGTTATATCACTGGATCGCCGGAAGGTATCTGGGAGATCCTGAGTTGTAAAGGCAATATCAGCTTAAAAGAAGACGGCTCAGTTTTTGCTCATCTGCACGGGGTGTTCGGGGACAGCGAGATGAGAACCGTCGGCGGTCACATATTCAATATGACCACTGCCGTTACCTGTGAGTTGCTGGTTACGGTTTTGCCCGGACCGATAAGGAGATCTCAGCGCCATGATATAGGTCTGGAGCTGTTGTGAACATATTAGTTGGGATCATTTTTGGTTGCTTACAGCCAATAAAATGAAATTAAAATACTGGGTTAAAACTTTTTGTATTAAACCAAATTATGGTGCCGGATGGATTAGTTTGATATCACAGCCGAGTTACCGAGTTTTTAAGGGGATTGAAAGATCGAATTTTGGTATCTGGCAGCAGTAACAGATTTTGTCAAACGATTTTTTTTTGTGATAACTTGTTTATGGGATGAAATTTAATCGAAGGGAGGTGACAGCAAATGATCTTTATATGTAAAGAGTGTAAAAAGGGGTCCTTAGGGACCCCACAATTACACAGGTGCCCCTATTGCGGGGCACGAAAAACATCATGCGTCCCAAAAAAGGGTGCGCAAGCATAGAGCCCCTACGGGGGCTTTAACTTTTTAATACTTCCGGCCATTTTTATCTCTCGGTGTTATTCACTGCTTACTCTAACTTTCTTAGTATTATCCAACCTAAGAGTAATAAAAGCAGCAAAGAAAGAATGCTTAAGGTGTAGTCATGAATGAACGGGATGGCGTCCTGATCTATTCCTATTAGTTTTTCCAATCGCCGGAGAATAAAAACCTGTAACGGAACAAATGCTCCGAAGAGGATGGGGCCTATTACCCCGGAGAATTTGGAGGTCAGACCTTCAAAACCGAATATTTTGGCTATTTCGGGAGCGGAAGATATGCAAGTTATCATATGCCTGTTAAGAGTCCAGACGGCGCCGAAAAAGAATCCTCCTACGGTACCGATAGCTATAAATATCGGTAGGTTTATTTGATATAAAAGAAGCAGGAACATCACCGCCCATGCTCCTAGGCATATTTGTATCAGCTTTAACGGACCCCATTTATCCGATAGTCGGCCGGCTGTCAGTGAACCTATTGCGGCGGTAAGGGACATCGCTCCGAAGATCGGCATAAATTCCACCAAAGTTAATCCCACTATTTCCTGGCTAAATAAGCTTAGAAAATAGACGATGGCCATAAGGGCGTTGCTGTAAAAGAATGAAGCCAGCAAAAAACGCCCCAAAACAGGAAAATAAGGCAACCGATAAACGGTATCCAATACTCCTTCTCGGGCGGTTCTCAAGGCCCGACCCACCGGTTCCGGTCTTTGATAAGCTCGGTCCGGTACCCATATAAGGATAGGTAGCAAGAACAGCAAATACCAGCCGGCTATCAAGACAAAGACCCATTGCATTGCTTCTAAACTCTCCCAACCGAAGTGCATAAAAATGGGTACTGAAGCCAGTAAAGCCAGAATGGTTCCGATATAGCCGAATGTATTACCCAAACCGGAAACGGTGCCGTAGTAGCGAGGTTCGGTCACATCAATGATCTTGGCGTCATAAACATCCTTGGACGCGGTATGGGTCACCTTGGCAAGGAAAGCCGTTAAAGAGATGGCCAGTATATTTATGCCGGTTTCTTCGGTTAATAATGCCACCAAAATTATCAAAGCGGCCGAGGCACCTGCTGCATAAATTAAAACCGGCAGACGACGGCCGGTAGCGTCCGAGGTGGCTCCTATAAAAGGCACTAACAGCGCCGCTGCCAGCGCTGATCCGCCTCCTATAAGTCCGACCAGCAGTTCGTTGCCACCTACCCTTAGCAAAAATACAGGGAAAAGCAAAGTAATGAAGAGCGCCTGAAAGGCCTGGTCGGCCAGGTCGTAGGAGGACCAGGCTAAGGTCTTTTTATTCAGCCACTTTGGCAGATTCATACTATAATGGTACTACGCCGCTTTTTCTTTTCCAACCTCTAGTTGAGACAGCTCTATTTTTTCAACAGTAGGGTAGTTTCTTAAATTATATTTGGTTGATAGAATTAAAATATTACTATTAACAAACTTTATTATGGAAGAACAACAAGATGGTTCC
>CAYLYL010000084.1:0-3027 GCA_964388095.1 uncultured Candidatus Saccharibacteria bacterium
TCCGGCCAGCCGGCTTTCTGTAAAACTTCTTTCAATTTTTGGTCAGAGAAACCTTTCTCACGCTGATTTTTAATATACCTGATCGCATCTTGGTAATTAGCCATAATTCCAAATTTAACTGAAAATTATTTGTTTGTTTAAAAAATATATAAGTGAATTATAACCTTTCCAGTGTCTATTTTTCAAGGAATAACTTAGTTTATTATAAAAATCCGACACAACTAAATGCACCTCCGGCAAAGAAAGGCAAACGGGGGGATCGGATTTTCCTTGGGAAGATATGGTAGTGTTGTTTGATATATACCAACAAACCGTTCCGGCAAATGATGTTATTTTCATATGCACTCACCACCGGAAGCAGCTTACCCGACACTTACTCGGAAGAAGCACATTCATTCCTTGATAAGTGAGGGTTGTTGATTTTTAAGATGTGCGCGGGGCGGGACTTGCACCCGCACGGGCCAAAAGCCCACTACGACCTCAACGTAGCCTGTCTACTAAATTCCAGCACCCGCGCTTATATGAAATTATTAAAGATCAATAACGACACTTTTTTATTATTTACCTATGGAAGTATATTACATTTTGCCTATAATTTCCAATGGTCTCAAAACTGGTCCCGAGTGATCATAAAAAGTAAGATCGGTTTTTTCTAACAAAATTAAAAACAGGCCCGAAAACAAGCCTGTCGGCCTTTTGATTGTTTTTAGATCAACCTAATTAATCCCGCACACTAAATTAGTTTTAAGCCGTTTGTGTTATAACAAATAAAAACAACTTATGCGAATAACAGTTTTCACATAAAAAATGATGAGAAACTAATTTGGTGTGAGACTATCTAAGCAGAGCTTTCTTCTTTTTGCTCAACCTCTTGCTCAGAAGTGTCTTCAGTGGTTTCAGTGGTTTCAGTGGTTTCCGGCTGTGCTTCGGCAGCTTCTGTGGCTTCTGTGGCTTCTGTGGCTTGTTCGGATGATTGGCTACCCCCTTCGGTCGAGACCTGTTCTTCGATCGGCTGTTCTGGTTCTCCTTCTTGTTCGGTGTCGGTCTCAGATACTATACGCGACCTTTTCATTTGACGCCTAACCTCCCGAGCGGCTTTGTCTCTAATGTAGTAAAGATTGGATTGTCTAACTTTAGCCCGTTTTATAACTTCGATCTTTTCGATCACCGGTGAATAAAGAGGGAATATTCTCTCAACCCCCACTCCGGAAGAACGACGCCGTACTGTAAAGGTCGCCCCGGGTTCATTACCATGCTTGCGAGCTAAAACAATACCTTCAAATATCTGTAATCGGGTTTTTCCTTTTTCCTCCACTTTAACATACACCCGCACCGTATCTCCGGTCCGAATATTAAGGTTCTGCCGCTTGCGGGCATCTACCGGGGTTATTATATTATTGGCAACTGCGGTCATAAGTGCGATAAATTTATCATAACTATTAAATTTACGCAACCTGTTTGACACCTGGTGACGCTTTTTCGCGGTTTTTGACACTGTCCGTAGCAAAGAGAGGTGTTTAAATTAACTTCGCTCCTTTACCATCTTTGGCATCATTCAATTGGTCGGTTAATTTTTCTTTGGCTCTTTGGAGATCTTCCGGCCACGGCGCAGTAACAGTGGTCGGTTCAGCTCCCTGGTGTTGATAAAAAGTAATCGAATAAGCATGAAGTGCTAAGCGGTCAAACCCGAGTAAAAACTGTCGACCGGGTGCATACAAAGGATCTCCAATAATCGGATGACCCAGAGACAAACAATGGACCCGAAGTTGATGAGTACGGCCGGTATGGGGTATAAGTTTCAATAAAGAGGCATCCGAACCGGTTTGTTCCGTAACATAAGTGGTTTGAGCATCTCTTGACTCCCCCCTAACCTTATCACCCACTGCTCGCCGCCGAGGGTCTTTACGGTGGCGACCGATGGAGCGATCGATCAAACCGCGAGATCTCTTAAGCCTTCCATAGACAAAACCGTAATAAATTTTCCGCACCTCTCTCTGTTGAAACTGCCCTTTTAAGAAATTAAAAGAGGTGTGGTTTTTGGTGATCAACAGAACTCCCGAGGTATCTTTATCTAACCGGTGAGCTATACCGAACCTGTCCACTTGTTGTTGGCCATCAATCTTGATCGGCTCTCCCACCTGCCTTAACTCGGGATATTTTTCCTCCAACCAACCCTGAACACTCGACCCATTATTTTTATCCGGATGAGTTAACACCCCGCTTGGTTTGTTTATAACCAATAGGTTTTCATCTTGGTATAAGACAGGAATATCGATTTGTTCCATATCTTAAAGCATAAGAATAAACCGAAAAAACGCAAGACTGCGTGTCCACAGAAGTAAAACAGTTCACAAACCGCATCACATTACTCCGACATAAGATCTATCAATGCCGGCTTTTGCGGATTGAGATATCAGAGCTTAAATTTAAATAACCCCCAAAGCCGAACCGGAAAAGTTAAAAAGTATGGCAACGATGCTAACAAGATCGGTCGCGAGCTTGCCCGCACACCAACTTTAGCATTAGGTATAGTTACCGGCACAATAGACTAATGGAAACGTGGTATTAAAATAAGTTACAAAAAGTTGAAAAAATGTGGCAACGATGCTAACAAGATCGGTCGCGAGCTTGCCCGCACACCAACTTTAGCATTAGGTATAGTTACCGGCACAATAGACTAATGGAAACGTGGTATTAAAATAAGTTACAAAAAGTTGAAAAAATGTGGCAACGATGCTAAAGTTGGTGTGCGGGCAAAATCACTCCAAGCAGGGCTTGGATGATGGCCCAAGCAATTTATCTTTGATAAATTTGCTTTCGGGCGCGTAGCTCAGTTGGCTAGAGCATCTCGTTTACACCGAGGAGGTCGTAGGTTCGAGTCCTACCGCGCCCACTCGAACAAAAAATAAGCCCCCTTAGGGGGGTTATTTTAGTGAGTAGTGGCGCAGTAGGACGAGAACCTCTTTTATCCCCGTAGCGGAAAGCAGCGGAGCGTTGAAAACCGAGGGGTTTTCAAAGTCCGGGGGT
>CAYLYL010000085.1:0-2906 GCA_964388095.1 uncultured Candidatus Saccharibacteria bacterium
TCTTGTTTATACGCCCCTTGGCCCCGCTCGGCCCAGTAAGTGAGGTCTTGGGCCGGCAGATGCACCACGCCGGCCAGCACCTCTTGATTTTCCACTAGTCCGACCATGATCGCAAAATCATCGGTTTGGTGAATAAAATCCTTGGTGCCGTCCAGGGGGTCCACCACCCAAACTCGACCGGTCGGAAATTCCAGATCCTTACTCTCTTCTCCGACAAAACCATAACCAAAATTCTCCAACCGCTTCTCAAGGCATTCTTGAGAAGCCAGATCGGCCTCGGTTACCGGCGACTCGTCGGTTTTGAGGACGGTTTCATAATTTCCCCGATACTTCCCCATCACCAAAGCTCCGGCCTCTTTGACGGCTTGAATGGCTGCCTCCAGCTCCGGACTCATACAATAAGATCATTGTCTTTTAAGTAAGCGATGATCTTTTCGGCATTTTCTGACGGGGTGTTGTTTACCGTGTCCAAAACAATTTCAGGGTTTTCGGGGATCTCGTAAGGGTCAGAAATACCGGTAAAGTTCTCGATCTCGCCGGCTCGGGCTTTTTGATACAGTCCCTTGGTATCGCGGGCTTCGCAGTGCTCCAGCGAGCTGTCGCAGAACACTTCCACGAAGTTGGTCACTTCCTCGCGGATACGCTCCCGTTGAGCCCGGTAGGGCGAAATGAAAGCGCAAAGAACGCCGGTTTGGTTCTGGCTTAAGAGTTTGGCCACAAAAGTGACCCGCTTGATGTTCTCATCGCGGTCGGCCTTGGAAAAGCCCAGGTCCCGGCTCAGATGCTCGCGGACCACATCGCCGTCCAGATACTCCAGCCGGTAGTTATCTTTTAGCGCATTATAAACCTCGAGAGCGTTGGTGGTCTTGCCGGACTGAGACAGGCCGGTGAACCACAGCACAAAACCCTGTTGTTTGGCTTGTTGGTCGTTATACATACTATCAACAAAAATATTATCGCTGTTAATCAAAAAGGAGTACACCTCCGGCCGGAGAATATACTCCGGCGGCCGCTCGCGGTTTTGGATCATTCGCCGCATAGCGGTTCCGCTGAACGATACTCCGTTGCCGGTTTCGGAAAAGAACCGATGACTGCCGGCGGCTTCATCATAAACCACTTCCGGGTACTTGAGAATGGTTACCCCCAGATCTTCTTGTGCGAAAGTGTCAAAGATCTCTTGGGCTTCAAACGGGCCGTAGTAGTCGCCGACCCCGGCGTGATCCCGGCCGACGATGAAATGGGAGCAGCCGAAGTTCTTGCGGATGATGGCATGCAGAACGGCTTCTTTGGGTCCGGCGTAGCGCATCGGGATAGAGAGAGCACTGAGTTTGACCCGCTCGGCGGGGTAGTGTTTTTGAATTAGGATCTCGTAGCTGGAGAGAATATATTCGTCCTTGAAATCCCCTTCTTTCTTCCAGCCCAGCACCGGATGAACCAGCAGACCGTCGGCTTCTTTCAGGGCCTCTTTCTGCAGGAACTCATGGCCCCGGTGCGGGATATTGCGGGTTTGAAAGGCCACCACGCTCTGCCAACCGCTGGAGCTGAAGGCGACCCGGGTCTCCTCCGGCACCAGCCCGTGAGAAGGAAACGGGCTGTAAGCGGTATCCAGCAGGGTGATCTCGCCGCCAACTAAGTAGTCATTCATCCGGCCGACCGCCGCTACGCCGGGATGCTCGGGATCGGTGGTCCCGAAAACACCCCGAGAGAACTTATCTTTATCGTAAGGATAAATTTCCGGCGACTCCAGAATGGCCAGCGGCTGGTGGCGACTGTTTACCAAAAATACCTGCCCGGCGGTTGCGATCGCTCGGCGCTCGGCTTCTGATACATCCAGAACGATCGGAATCGGCCAGAGCGTGCCGTCCGTGAGCCGCATCTCTTCCAAGACCCGCTCCAGGTCATCCCGTCTCATAAAACCCTCCAGAGGCGAATAGACCCCGAAGCCAATATTCCTGATCTCCTGCTCACGCTCGTAGCTAACCGCCACGACCGGCAGTCCGAGCTCTCTGTATTGCTCCAAAGTTTCGGGCTCGGTAGCCACTCTCTTTACTAAGCGGCCGCCGTGGGGAGTAATAACCATAATATTTTTAAATTATATCTGCTGCTAATTTGGGATCAAAAAGAGCTTTACAACTCCGGCCAAATCGGCCGAAAGTATCCGCTCATCCGCCCAATATAGGGAGTATTATAACACAGCAAGCAAAAAGAGCAGAAAAAACTGTTTTTATAAATATTACCCAAAGAAGCTTTAAAAAGGTATCCGATCTCTGCCCCATTTAGCTTCTTACCAGTGAGTTTGTTTTACGACATTTGTGTCCGTTTCGCTTCAGAGCAAAGTTAAATCCCTGACTGTAAAAACCATGTTTTTATACTGGCAGATCTTGAGAATGTTGATAGATAGACATCGTGAACCGGTAGTACCTATTTTAGGGTACTTTCAGTTTATATTTTTTTAAACCGTTTCACTTGTAGAGTTAGCAACAACTTTTTTTGGTACAAACCGCCAAATAGCAAACATGCTTCGTCTCTTAAACCCTTTAGGTTTAATTCCCCGCCCTGCCTTCAAAGAGCGGGTCAGTTATTTTCTTAAGATCCGCAAATTCTTTGTATAGATAAGCGTTGATGCCGGACTGTTTGGCGGCTTGTACATTCTCCTCAAAGTCATCAAAGAATACTACTTCCTCCGGGTCGATCCGGTGTTCTCTCTTCATCTCTTGAAGGATAAATTGGTAAAATTCCTTGGCCGGTTTTTTATGACCGATACCGGAAGAGGTGAACACCCGGTCAAACAATTGTTCAAAACCCATATCGCTCTTCATATATTGTGCTCGGTACTTCTCCTGATTGGTTGCCAAACAACACTTTATACCCTGCTTCTTTAGCTGTTCAATGGTTGTAACCACTCG
>CAYLYL010000086.1:0-2820 GCA_964388095.1 uncultured Candidatus Saccharibacteria bacterium
GAGCCGGCCGCCATCGGTCAAGCAGTCGGTTGCGAGATGTGATTTTAATTTAAACAGTATGAGTAAAATAGTAGCAGTTATTAAACCGGTGCTTTTTTTTATTCTTTTAATAACCACTCTGTTGCCGTCCGCGGCGGCCGCCGAAACAGAGCCGGAAGAAGTTGTTGAAGATCTTTCCCCGACCGCGGAAGAAACAGTAACGGTTCGGTTCTTTGATGATCGTTTCTGTCCGGTTTGTCAGGACGCCAAAAGTTTTCTTCAGTCCTTAAGCGAGGAAAAGGAAGAACTGGAGCTGGAGATCCATCCTATCAGTGAAACCGAACTGATACATCAAACGGCTCGGGAGCTTGGAGTGGACAGGGAAGAATATGATCCGCGCATGGCGCCGGTTATTTTCATCGGCGATCAGGTGTTGCAATTTACTACTTTTGGTGAGTCGCAAAGAGAGAACATTGTTCGGGCGGTGGAAGGCGAAATAGTGGATCTCTCGGAGGAAAAATACGGTTTTTCTCTGCCGTTTATTGACCGACAGATAACGGTGGAGGACTGGTCTTTGCCGGCGATAACCATAATTTTAGGTTCCTTGGACGGGTTTAATGTCTGTTCCCTGGGGGCTTTGATACTTATTCTTTCGTTGGTAATGGCGCTCGGTTCCCGCAAACTTATCTTCCTCTACGGCGGATTGTTCATCCTGACCGCGGTGGTGGTTTACGGGGTGTTGGTGTTCGTTTGGGGGCAGTTGTTCGAATATCTGCTGGGCCACCTCGGAGTAATGGCTTTAATAGTCGGCCTGGCGGCCTTGGGCGGAGCGATCTACTTCTTTAAAGAGTTCTGGCGTTTTTATCGTTACGGTCCTACCTGTGAAGCCAGTGAATCGGATCTGGCCCGGAAAGCCACCCTTAAGGTCAAAGAAACCCTCAAGAATCCCGCAAGCGGACCGCTGGTATTGGCCGGTAGTGTAATGTTCTTTGCCGCCGTTATCACTTTAGTGGAACTGCCGTGTTCTATCGGGGTGCCGATAGCTTTCTCTGCCATTCTGGCCGAACGAGGGGTTTCTCTGGCCGCCTTTACCGGATATGTCCTGCTGTACCTGTTTTTCTATATGCTAATTGAGGTGATCATTTTCTCCGGAGCGGTAATGACCAAACAGATCTGGTTTGCCGGTTCCCGGATGATAACCTGGGTGACTTTTGCCGGAGCTTTGATACTTCTGTATCTGGCTTGGTATTATCTCTCGGGGCTGGATTACTCTCTCATCATAGAGGAGGTTGGCCAACTGTTTTCTTTATTGGGACGATAAAATAACCGATAAGCAATTAAGCTTGCATTTTTCTCATTTTTCTATTATTATCACGGAGTAAATATTAAAACAGATAAAAATTATGCCGATAACAAGTGGAGCCAAAAAAGCGGTACGCGTTCAAAGCCGGAAAACTGTCTATAACCGCCGTAAAAGGGACCTGATGAAAAAAGCCGTCAAGGAAGTGAAGGATCTGGTCAATAAAGAAAAGGACGTTGCAAGCGCCGAAAGTAAACTGCCGGCTGCTTATAAAGCGATAGATAAAGCGGCCAAGCGGGGAGTGATCAAGGACAACACCGCCGCCCGCAAAAAGAGCCGTCTCACCAAAATGGTCAAGGAAGCTCGGTAGTGCCGTCTTGCCAAGCCGCACTTGCCTCTCATTAGTTTTAGATGGCAGAAGTTTCTATTTCTTAAAACGGGGAGGGGCGAGACGATTCACGATTCACGATTCACGATTCACGATTACGAGCTACGAACAACGAACTACGAGCAACGAACAACAAATCTTCATCAACAAATTTCTAATTACACTATGTTCGCCGGTTCATTAAGTAGTGAAAGACACCGCATTCATTGTCTAGTCAAAGGACGCGTTCAAGGCGTCTTTTTTCGCGCCGCCACTCAAGAGCGAGCTCAAGAGTTGGGGTTAGTTGGTTATGTCCGCAATCTGCCGGATGGTACCGTAGAGGTGGAAGCCGAGGGCGAGCAAGAAAAGCTGGAGCGATTGATCGAATTTCTAAAAACCGGTCCCGCCAAGGCCCGAGTTGATAACATAGAGCTAAAATGGCACGATCCGGTCGGCAAAGAACAAGACTTTCTCGTGTACTAAATCTGCAATTTCTCGATTTTTATTTAACCGGCGGTGTTAAACTACCTATTTTAAAAACACCAATCAACACTGACTGTCAAGATGGACTTGATAGTGCTTGCTGGTGTATAATCAAAGTAAAAAGCAGAGCGAATTATAAGTAATATTAAAATTTTTATGACGAATAAATACAAATATCCGATATCTCCGTTTACATCTGGGAAGTCTATCATCATAGCTGTCTTGATGGTAGTTTTTGTTTTTACCATAACGTTTTTAACCCTCCACATCTCCCAAACTGTCTCGGCCGATGATATGCCCAGCGTAACCCTGACCGCCAACCCTGACAGCATAACCGCCGGTCAATCGGCTACTTTGGAATGGAGCTCCGATTCGGCGGTGATCTGTGAAAGCGCCGACTTTGATACCGACACTCAGGTCAACGGAGAAGTGGAGGTGTCTCCCGAGGAAACTACCACTTACAGCATAACCTGTTACAACGCCACAGCTCACAACGACACCGACACCGCTACAGTTACACTTTTGGAATCAGGACCGGCTATTACCTTTACCGCGGACCCGCTAAGCATTGATGAAGGGGGAACCTCCACTCTGCAGTGGGAATCACCGGAAGCCGAAAGCTGCCAAGGCGACGGCTTCGACACCGGAGGCCAAACCTCTGGCTCGGTCGATGTCTCTCCGAGCGAGACCA
>CAYLYL010000087.1:0-1409 GCA_964388095.1 uncultured Candidatus Saccharibacteria bacterium
GCGGGCCTACCCGCACACCAAACATCTTTTTTACTATTTTTATATCTATACCGGTGGTTTGAAACCGCCGCATGTGTATTAAACTCATTTGTGCTTCCGGTAGAGGTTTGTTCGATCAGTGTGATAATATAAAGGTATTATTCATTAATCCACTAATATGACCCCAAGTAAATTATACCTCAATCCCCGGCCCACCTTGGCGGATCTTCAAGAGTATATCAAAATGATGGTCGAGGAACGGGGGTTTGAAGGGGAGTCAGTTGAACAAACCTTTCTGTTGTTTATGGAAGAATGTGGCGAAATGGCCAAGGCGGCTCGGAAAAGCAGGGGATTTAGAATCGGTCAGCACTCACAGCAGTTTGAGCTTGATTCGGAAATAGCGGATGTATTCATCCATCTGTTAAAGATCTGCCATCATTTTGACATTGATCTGGAGCAGGCCTTTAGGGACAAAGAAGAGGTTAACAAAAAGAGGAACTGGGAATAAAAAAGTGTAGCCCCGATAGTAATGACTCCAAGACCTTCGATTTTTCGGTTCACTACTTTTAGAAGACCGGGGTTTATTTAGGTACTGAAAGAATAATAGGTCGTTAGTAATAGCCAAAAGACACTAATTGACCCTTTATTAAGACATTATCCACAAATACACAGGGGATATTGGGGTAAATTATACCCAAAACTGTGGATAACTTTGTGGATATGTGTATAAAAAGACAAAATATGTCCTCAAATCGGTTATATGGGTTTTTAAATAGGTGCAAAAGGGCAGTAAAGGCAACAATCCCTTGTGGGTTGTCTGAGAGACACAAATCGATCGGAGACACCGGCGAGAAGCTGGCCGTTCAATATTTTAAGCGTGCCGGCTGGAAAATACTGGACCGTAATTATGACCGACAGGTAGGGGAGATAGATATTATCGGACAGGACCAAGAAGGAATTGTTCATTTTGTGGAAGTTAAAACCGTTAAGGACATAAACCCGGGTCGACAGCTGGAGCCGGTTGAGCGGGTTGGGTCACAAAAACGTACTCGGCTTAAAAGGGTGATAAGTATCTATGTTGAAGAGCAAGGTTTGTATAAAAGGAGTATAGATTGGCAGTTTGATATCGTTGAAGTGACTCTGGAGCCGTTTGAGATCAAGGTGTTTGAAAATATGATATTGTAAACCTCGCTGATATGCCGATATTATTCGAAGTGAAATTACGGGAAAATCATTTATGTACACACTTCACGGCCGTGAAGTGTGTACATAAGAAATAACACGTAAGGATAAAAAGAAATAAATAAAATATTTACAATAAAATGCTTATATATTCCGAAATCGGGTCTAATATGCTACACTCCTGTTTGACGGGGATATGGCATAACGGTTTGATCGGTTCGGCTTATGAGGTGAATGATTCATGGTTT
>CAYLYL010000087.1:1509-2807 GCA_964388095.1 uncultured Candidatus Saccharibacteria bacterium
TCGGCTTATGAGGTGAATGATTCATGGTTTACTCTTATATAAAGTTCTCTGATAGTTAAAATACGGGCTGTAGTATAATGGTAGTATACATGCTTTGGGAGCATGAGGCCCGGGTTCGATTCCCGGCAGCCCGATATAGTCAGTTTTAGTTGCCGACTTGCAGCTTTTAGTTAAAATAAATGAGTCAAAAGTTTCAGAGGGTGATAGAAGATTTTACCTGTCTTAATTGTGGGCAGGAGGTTCAAGGAGGTGGCTATACCAACCATTGTCCGAACTGCCTCTGGAGCCGACATGTCGATATCTATCCCGGTGATCGTTCGGAGGATTGCGGCGGGATGATGGAGCCGGTAGGGGTGGAGATCAAGAAAGGCCAAACTAGAGTTGTTCATAAATGTCAAAAATGTGGCCGAGAGAGGGTGGTTGATGCGGCGGAGGGAGATGATAACGAGAAACTGGTCTTGCTTAGTGCGGCGTAGCAGTAATTTATCCACAAAACCCGCTTAACTGTATATGTTACCATAAAACGTGAGTTCGAATATAGTTATACTATGACTTATCATGAACTCAAAGATAAAGCTATAAGTTTAAGAAAATCGGGTTACTCGTACAATTTAATTCTTAAAGAGGTGCCGGTATCTAAAAGCACTCTAAGTTTATGGTTAAGAAATATTCCATTTACACCTAATCAAGAAGTGAGAAATAGGATCAAAGGCGCCGCACTAGAGATCGGGAGATACAAAACCAAAAATAAACAGTTATCTTTAGAAAAAACAAAATATAAGGCGATTGATAAGCTTGGTTATCTTTCAAAAAGAGATCTTTTTATTCTAGGGATAGGAATATATATTGGAGAAGGTTCAAAAACGACGCACAATGTTCGGGTGGTAAATTCAGATCCAAGATTAATAGTGGCGTCTATAAGATGGTTTGAAGAATTTTTTAATGTTCCTAAAGAAAATTTTTCATTGGCTATTCATTTATACCCCGATAATAATATAGAGAAGTCGCTCAATTTCTGGTCTGAAATAACGGGAATACCTTTAAAACAGTTTGGGAAAACTCAGATTGACAAGAGAAAGAAAAATGTTAAAAAAGATGGTATGTTAAAACACGGAACTGCTCATTTGAGTGTACGGGGTTGCGGAAGAGAGGATTTAGGTGTAAATTTACACAGGACGATCAATGCTCTGATCGAAAATGTTTATTCTCAAATTGATTAATGAACCGCGGGTATAGTTTAGTGGTAAAACGGCGCTCTTCCAAAGCGCAGTCGGGAGTTCGATTCTCCCTACCCGCAC
>CAYLYL010000088.1:0-2592 GCA_964388095.1 uncultured Candidatus Saccharibacteria bacterium
CTTTGTCCACCTCAGAAAAAGCCATGCTTATCTTCTCCTCCGGCCAGCCGGCTTTTTGCAATACCTCTCTTAACTTTTCATCAGAAAAGCCTTTCTCTCGCTGTTCTTTTATGTATTCAATTATCTGTTTATGAGCCATGATCTATCAAGAATGTTTAAAAAGGTTCAATTCTATTTAAAGCTATTCACATTGATAATTACCACTAGGTGGATATTCATAGTTTACCTCTCCAGAATACCCGGAACTATCTACACAAAACCCCTCATGATCTTCGTCATGCAAGGGAGCCACAACGATCCAATGTTGGCCATCAGAGCTGACCTGACAGTGATCGGATACCTCGCCCTCTTCGGCACCGGGAGCTTGATCTAGAACGCTATTAATTAGCGTAACAAAACCCGAATTTTCATCTTTGCAAACACCACTATAATCATTATCATTTTCCATATAATACATTTCAGCCGATGTCCTAAGAAGGCTCAGTTCGCTTCTTATATTTGCATCTTGTGCAGAAAGGTAGAAAGGATCCTCCTTTCTCGCCTCTTCTGCTACCTCTTCCCAGGACCGCGATCCTTCCGGAGCTTCTAATTCTATTGGTTCATCAAAATCAGAAAGGATTAGTTCAATTTCCATATCAATATAGATATCCGGTACTTCAAACTCCATGGGGGTCGGCTCAGGGAACTCCCGGAAATCTCCGGAGTCCGGTTGTTGCGGAAGATCTTGGAATTCCTCATCCATCTCGAATTCCATATCCGGCGAGGTACCGGGAACGGCCAGACCGTTTTCCGCTCCACCAACCATTGCCTGCAGCCCTTCTCTTAGGTATTCCATCACACCTTCCTCTGTTTCAGGTGAAGCTGTCAATTCCTCCCGTACCGGATCAGCCAGATCCGAAATATTCCCCTGAAACGCCATTCGGAAAAAGCGTGGCATAGGTTCTCTTCCTTGACTTATAGCTATTTCCAGAGTCACAAATTCATCAAATTTATCACTTATAGCTGCCAATTCTTCTATTTCTTCCTCGGATATATTATCCAACTCCTCTAACATTTCCTCGCGTAATTCCTCAGGAAGAAATTGATATTCTTTAACCTTTTCCCGGTAATCTTTCCAATAAGCCATCGCACTATCAGGGTCCAGCTGGTAACGGAGTTCTAAAAGAGTTAGATCTTCTCCGTCCAACTCCATATCCGGCTGTTCTTCAAAAGTAAGGATCTCGTGCTTAAATGCCAGTTGGTAGTTATCAATCATCATTTTTTGCCAATCAATGTCTTCCATATCTTCGATCTCTGTCGGAGCTTGGGGCCCCAACCCCCCCCTGATCTCTTGCTCGGCCTCCTCCAGAGAAATATATGCCCATTCTTCGATCGGTAAATAGAAAAATCCCTGTAAAAATTCTTCTTCGGATATGTTACTTAATTTCAGGTGCAGGTCATTATCAACAAGTCTCAGTTCAGCATCCATATCAAAATTTAATTCCATAAAGGATTCATGTAGTTTGCCGGCAATTGAGAGATCAGAACTCATCAGAGCATCCTCCAGCGAGCGGTCCAAGGTGGTTTGACCGCTTAGATCAAAATCAAGACCGACTGTTATATTCTCATCCTTTTCCTCAGCTTGAAAAGCAGCGCTTAGATCGTAATGTAATGAAGAAGTTTCACTTAGGTTGCTCAAAGCTCGCACCACCGCTTCTTCCGGACTATCGAAAACAGCCGAACGTTGCTGCCACAGAAAATACCCGCCCGAAGCAACACCGGCCAACAGTAGAAAAACAAATAATGCTATCAAAGCTTTTGCGGCGGATGAAATACCATCGGGTTTGCCGGCTTCAACACCTTCGGCCGTCTGTGACGAGGGCGAGGGTGGCTCCATCACGCTATTCAATTGTTCAACAGTCTCCGTCGAATCGGTATCCGGATCATCATTAGACGATAGATTATTGGCTTTATTCTCAGAAGGGCGCTCAACTTCTTGAGGTTCTTTAACCTCATTAGTGGCCGTAGCAGCGGATCCCTCATCATTTTGATCTTTTTGTTCTTCCGCCTCTTTGGTCGTTTCTTCTTCGTAACTCTCTATTGACTGTGACTCTGCGGTTTCAATGACGGCAGCTTCATTTAGCTCTTCTTGATCACCTGAAACAGAGACAACTTCTTGCGAGTCTGTTTCATCGTGATAAAGGTCGTCTTTGGGCTGACCCTCGCCCGTTCCCTGATCATTTGCTTGCTCGCCAAGTTCTTGCTGTTCAACTTCAACGCTTTCTTGTTGATCGAGCACCCCGCTTTCTTCATTAAGATCTTCAAGTTCTTGATGGATATTATCAACCGGCATTACCAAGGTTTCTTCTTGGCTATCGTTTTGCGTTTCACCGGAAAGAGTGCTTTTTTCTGTTTCCCGACTCTCTGTCTTCGTTTCAGGATCGAGTGAACTGTCATCAACCTCATCGATATCATGGTTTTGGAGAGATTCAGAGGACGAGATCTCACTCGTTTCTGAGCCCTCACCTGCTTCAGCAAAGGCCGATTCGATATCCTCTTCCGGCCAGCCGGCTTTCTGTAAAACTTCTTTCAATTTTTGGTCAGAGAAACCTT
>CAYLYL010000089.1:0-2580 GCA_964388095.1 uncultured Candidatus Saccharibacteria bacterium
AACAGCCAAACCCTTGGGAGCTTCTTCACCCCCAGGATAAGGTGAGCCGACATCGAGGTGCCGAACCCCGCCGTCGATATGGACTCTTAGGCGGGACCAGCCTGTTATCCCCGGAGTAGCTTTTATCCGTTGAGCTCCGGCCGCATCTAATGCGGGCCGTCGGATCGCTATGCTCTGCTTTCGCACCTGTTCGAGATGTCCCTCTCACAGTCAAGCCGGCTTGTGCCATTACACTATCGGCACGGTTTCCATTCGCGCCTAGCCGACCTTAATAGGCTTCTCCGTTACTTTTTAGGAGAAGAGCGCCCCACTCAAACTACCCGCCAGATACTGTCCCTGTCCGTTTTTGCCGTCCAGGTTAGAGAATACAACCTAAGAGGGTGGTATTTCACTGGCGACTCCATGCCACCCGAAAGCGACACTTCAAAGTCTCCCACCTATGCTACGCAAATAAGTCGTACCCCCAATATCAAGCTGTAGTAAAGCTTCACGGGGTCTTTTCTTCTAACTGCAGGTAGCCGGCATTTGTACCGGCATTGCATTTTCACCGAGCAAGTCCCCGAGACAGCTCTCCGGTCATTACACCCTTCGTGCGCGTCTGAACTTACCAGACAAGGAATTGCGCTACCTTAGGACCGTTATAGTTACGGCCGACATTCACCGGGGCTTATACCGACCAGCATAAGAAAGTAAACTTCCTTAGACCATCAGTACTTAACCTTCCGGCATTGGTCAGGCGTCACCCCCTATACATCCTCTTGCGAGTTCGCAGGGAGCTGTGTTTTTGATAAACAGTTGCCGGAGAAACTTTAGCTGCGTCCCTCCCCACTTTTGGCATCAAGCAAACTATCATTAATCCGCTTGATCAATCCAACTTTTGCACTGCCATGATTTTTCGATCCTCTTTCACGACGGTAAGCATCTGTAGATGATCTATACATTTCCGCATATATTAATATCAACTTACCGATCTTTTTGCTCTTAAACTTACTGCCTTTACTGTTATTAGTTTTGATTTTTTCAGATCTGTCGTGATACCGAGATATTTATCATGGGTAACATTGTTTTGGATCAAATAGAGAATATACATACTCTATAATTATACCAAAAGTGGGGAGGGAAGGCCTTATCCCGAAGTTACGGCCGCTTGTTTGCCGAGTTCCTTGGGGACCTTTCACTCGTTCGCCTTGGTCTACTCGACCCGACCACCTGTGTCGGTTTGGGGTACGGTCCGATGTTATTTAAGCTTAGAGACTTTTCTTGGAAGGTTGCTCATCCGGATCAAGAGACCCGAAGGCCTCCCTTTCCTCTGCTCTTGGGCTGACGTGGCACGGATTTGCCTATGCCACACCCTCAAGCCAAGAACGGTAATCCGATAAACCGCCCGGACTACTAACCTCCGTCCTCCCGTCGCAATAACATCGGGTCACGGAATATTAACCGTGTATCCATCGCCTGCGGCTTTCGCCATCGGCTTAGGACCGACTAACCCTTGGCTGATCAACATTGCCAAGGAAACCTTGGTCTTTCGGCGGGCAGGGATCTCACCTGCCTTGCGGTTACTTGTGCCAACATTCTTGCTTCCACACGCTCCACGGTGGGTCACCCCTTCCGCTTCAGCGCAGTGTGGAATACTCTCCTACCCCGAGTCCTTGCGAACAAGAACTCAGCCTCAGCTTCGGTACCACACTTGAGCCCCGATTATTTTAGGCGCAAAGTCTCTTGATGAGTGAGCTGTTACGCTTTCTTTAAAGGATGGCTGCTTCTAAGCCAACCTCCTCATTGTCTGAGAAACTTCACCACCTTTGATGCACTTAGCGTGGATTTTGGGACCTTAGCTGGAGGTCTGGGTTGTTCCCCTCTCGACCAACGGACCTTGGCGCCCGCGGCCTAACTGCCAAGCTATAACTCTTCGGTATTCGGAGTTTGGTAGGAATGACGAGGTTTCCCCCTATTCATTCCTATCAGTGCTCTACCCCCGAGAGCAATTTACCCGCACACCAACCTTGGCATCGTTGCACCGTGTTTTCGTTATCTTTGCCACAGATGCATTGAATGTCGATGTTAATTTACCGGCTTTGGCTCAATCTGCAACAAAACACAATGCCAAAGTTGGTGTGCGGGTGTACTTGACGCTAGCCCTAAAGCTATTTCGGAGAGAACCAGCTATTACCGGGTTCGATTAGCTTTTCACTCCTTACCACAGGTCATCCGATGGTTTTGTACGGCCATTCGGTTCGGGCCTCCCTACGGCTCTCGCCGGAGTTCACCCTGCCCATGGTAAGCTCACCCGGTTTCGGGTCTTATCCGATCCCTCAATAACGCGCTATTAACACTCGCTTTCGCTGTGCCTTCAAGGGTTTAACCTTTTAGACAAAGGAATCAGATAAACTCGTTGGCTCATTCTACGATAGGCACGCCGTAGAGGACGCATCGCGCGAAGCGCGATAAATCAGCTTTTAGCTTTTAGCTGTCAGCTTTCAGGGAATTCCTAAAAGCTATGAGCTTACAGCTGATAGCTGAAGATCACACACCGTGTGATGCGCCCTCATCGACTCCTTGTAAACGTATGGTTTCAGA
>CAYLYL010000090.1:0-2549 GCA_964388095.1 uncultured Candidatus Saccharibacteria bacterium
TACCCTGAATTACGAAATACAAACGACTGTCAAAACCACTAAAAAATTATACACACTTAAACCCCCGATTGAATCGGTTTGATTATTTATTCACACAAGTACGAGCTCAAAAATACGAAATCAAACAAATAACAACTTAAGCCAAAGACGGAGGTAAGATCCGGTCAGAATTAAAGTTGACGATCATTAACGACAGAACGGCTGATAGATAGTTAACCAAATAACCTCGGACACTTCGACATACGGTAGAGATCAGATTATGAAATTGTTTCAGGTTACCGAATGGGTCTTCGATCCTCATCCGAGTCTTAAACAATTCAATGTCGGTATTGGTGGCTACTTTCTTCATATTCTTTCTGGGCATAGCTAAAAGCATTCTCTGGTTTTCGATAAAAAACTCCCGCTCCAGTTTTTTAGAGATATAACCGGCGTCAACCACGAAGATACCGTCTAGATCTTGATTGAGTTCAGGAAAGGCCACTCGATCGTCAACATTACCGGAAGTAAATCTGACAGCTAAGATTTTACCGTTTAAATCGGCCGAAATATGGAGTTTTAGACCATAGAACCAACCCTTGGAAGATTTACTGCGGTTTGCATATTCAACCATAGTTTTGTGGGAGCGGATCTTGCGATTGGAACAAACCGGTAGGTCGGTGGAGTCGGTATGCTTAACTAAGTGAGCATGGTAGCGATTAGATAGACAGAGATAACCGATGATCTTTCGGAGTAACTCTAAAGTTCGGTTGATAGATACCACCAGAGTTTTGTAACTGCAGTTGGGAGCGATTATTTCAAAGAGCGATTTCTTGGTAGCGATACCTTGGCACTGTTTAAAGAAAGTCAGAGTGATAGCGTCAATATTGTGGATAATTTCTTTTCGACCTTTAGGGGTTTCGTATTTTTGAAGATTCAGTTTATGATATATTTTCATTACTGTGTCTCGTAGCTTGAGATAAGCTGTGATCGAGGTTTGTAACATGATCTGAAGGTGTTCAGTTGAGTTAAAATGATCAAAGAACACCGGTTTTATTTTAACATAAAGTCAGAGGTTGGGTATTTCGTAATTCAGGGTATATAAAAATTGCAAACTTTATAAAGTTTTGCTACCGTACGTAAGATCATGTCCGACCGGAGATCTACTGTCACATTAGGCGGGTTTAATATTCTAAAACAATTAAATTACTGTTAGATCAAAACAGGAGTTGACTTTCTGAATAAAAGAGCTAAGCTCTAAGGTTAGGAGTTTTGTGTTCATCACCAAAAAAGCTTGTCATTCAGCAAAGGAGGAGGTATGACAACAGAGACTGCTGTACGGGTGTTTTCCGGTGAGATTACCCCGGATAAGATCGCCGGGTTAAAGGAGTTGTCTGCTCTAATTCATGAGCTCAAGAAAGATTCTCGCCGACGTTTAAGGGAATTGTCCTCGGTAAGGATCGAACCCGGATCAACCGAAGGAATGCGTATAATCCATAGCGGCTTACATCTCAGGTCGCTGCAAAGGCGAGAACAAGAGATTCTGGCCAAGGTAATTCATCAGCCAACCGCTACAGGAAGGGAGGCCAGGAAGTTATTGATCGCTCACAGTTATGCTTTGGTAGTATGGACTACCAAGAAACTTTGTTGGCATCATCATCCGGAATTTCCTGATCTATTTCAGTCGGGAATGGAGGGGTTGATAAAGGCGGTTGACAAGTTCGATCCTGCACTTGGTTTTGCTTTCGGCACTTTTGCCTCTCGCAAGATCTACGGCGAGGCGTTGTTTCACAGGCAGAAAAGGTGTCTCTATCGTCCGACCCGACAAAACAAGGTTCGGATCAACAAATTACGAGAGTTGATCGCCGATAAAGAGCAGAAAGGCCGTAGCCCTGCCAATTTCAGTCGGGAAGATGTTGCATTCTTGGCACAACGTCTGAAAGTTTCGCCGAGTGAGATCTGGGATATGATCCAATATATATCGCAAGACGGGCCGAGACATCTGTCGGTTAATTATCCGGGTTTAGCCCAAAATATATATCAGGCTCTCTTGGATAACAGGTTGGGTTCTAATCAGGTGAGGGTTGTTGAATTAAGTGTAACAGCTGCCGAGGAGGTTCGATATTTCCGGTCGGAATTTAACCGATTAGATATCGATGACTGGCAGCGAAGAGTTTTTGAGGTCGTTTATGGGCTTGACGGCGGGCCGTGTAAAGGTAAGATAGATGCCGAAGTCAGAAGGATTTTGGATATACCTGACGGAGTCCACTCCTACAACCAACTCTATGGGAAAATAAAGTTCTTTTGGAAGAAGCATGGTGCGCAATTACCTTTGAATAAGGACAAACTAAAAGAAGCCGTAGAGATAATACGCTCAACAGAGCCTATTACCGGCTGCGGAATAAGGGAGGTTTGGTTATGAACCATTCAAAAGCACGTTTTAGACGGCGGGACCGTTTGCAAACGTGCTTTTTTGTAGCAACTGCTCAATTTATATTACAACTTATTCAAGTCCGGAATAAAGTATTGAATATCGCTTGCTATTCGGACATTCGCCGGGCTTCAGCTAATAG